>CAZZNL010000015.1:0-14788 GCA_964655625.1 uncultured Pseudomonadales bacterium | reverse complement strand
ATGTTGAACAAAGTGGTTATTGCCAATCGCAGCGCAATTTCGCCGCGATTGGCAATAACCACTTTGTTCAACATAAGACGCGCTTCAAGCGATAGTAAACATGGGTTGATCGAATTCGACTGGTGCGCCGTCATCGACCAGAATGGCCTTGATGGTGCCAGCCTTGTCTGCCTCGATCTGATTCATCATTTTCATCGCCTCGACAATGCACAACACATCGCCAACTTTTACACTTTTGCCGACTTCAACAAAGGGTGGAGCATCCGGCGACGGCGCGCGATAGAACGTACCGACCATCGGCGACTTGACCACATGTCCAGCAACAACAGCAGGCGCTGGCGCAGCTTCCGCCACGGGTGCAGCAGGTGCCGCTACCGGTGCAGGTGCCGCCGGCGCGTAAGCCATGGGCGCAGCCATCATCGGCATCACACCATTGCGCGAAATACGCACCGTCTCTTCGCCTTCGCGAATTTCCAGTTCGCCAATATTGGATTCTTCGAGCAGCTCAATCAGCTTCTTGATTTTGCGAATATCCATGGTGGTACATCCCCCGTACAAAAATTGAATAATTAAATCGCCAGGCGCTTCAATGCAGCCGTCAGCGCCAGCTCATAGCTCATCGCACCGAGGCCACAAATCACGCCTTCGGCAATGTCAGAAAAAAAGGAGTGGTGACGAAACTCTTCACGCTGATGCACATTGGACAAGTGCACCTCGATAAACGGAATCCCAACCGCCAACAACGCATCGCGCAGCGCCACACTGGTGTGGGTAAACGCCGCCGGATTGAACAGGATGAAATCGACTCCTTCGCGGCGCGCGTCGTGGATACGGCCGATCAATTCATACTCCGCATTGCTTTGCAGTGCCTGCAAGTGATGCCCCGCTTCCAACGCCAACGCCGTCAAGCGTGCGTTGATTGCGTCCAAAGTATCAGCACCGTAGATGCCCGGCTCGCGAGTGCCCAGCAAATTCAAGTTAGGACCGTGCAGCACCAAGATGGTGGCCATGTGAAATTCCTTGCGCTGGCCTTGAGTAAGATAGGCGCAGTGTGCAGCAAAACGAATCCCGCTGTCCACGAAATTAACAGCAATTCACGGGAATTTGACGAAATTCACTGAGGATTTTAATGGTACTACCCGCAAGAAGCTTTGCAAGCTAGACCGCCAAGCCCAACAAGCGATTTTGCGCTACCTGCGCGAGCGCATTAGGCAATAATTTTCGCATGGCGCAGGATTCTACCGTTTTTTTGCCCAGAGGCACTTTTTTCACCCTTCCCCGGAACCCGCACAGACTGCTATGCTATACACGTCATACACATATAGCATTGAGGTCTGCCATGTTAGCCATCCGCCTCCCCCAAGACGTTGAGAACCGCCTGACCCAACTCGCCGCCAAGACCGGTCGCACCAAGACCTTCTACGCCAAGGAAGCCATTCTTGAACATCTGGACGACATGGAAGACAAGTACCTGGCGATCAACCGGCTGGAGAACCCTGGCAAACGCTGGTCTTTAGCGGCACTGGAGCAAGGCAGTGACCTGGAGCGTTGAGTTTGATGATGCTGCCCGTAAGGAGCTTCGCCAGCTAGACCACCAAGCCCAACAAGCGATTTTGCGCTACCTGCGCGAGCGCATTGCCACCGATGAAGACCCACGCCGCTTCGGTAAAGCGCTCTCACGCGAACTGGCGGGGCTGTGGCGTTACCGCATCCAGAACTATCGACTCATTTGCCACATCGAAAACCAGACACTAACCGTGCTGGTACTGCGTGTCGGCCACCGTAAAGACGTTTATGAGAATTGAGCATGCGCTCGATGGACTAGGCAGGGATTTACTGTTTGTAGCAACACTCTACTTCAATGCCCTGCGCATTACCCAACGCACCAAGGGTGCCAGCGGCGCCAACAACCAGCGTTTTGAACCCAAGCGCTGACGTAAATCCGCCTGATAGTCGGCAAAGCTGTGCTGCTGGAATTGCAGGATTTCTTGGGACTCAGCCGTATCCATCCATGAGGTGTAGTAGCGATCCTGGCCGAGCATATCGCGCGGCAGGGTGACACCCAGAGCATTCAATGCGGCACTGAGGAACTGGTGCTGCGTCACACGACAGTCGTCACCCCCTCCCAGCAGCAGGATGCGACCCAGTGCACGCGGATTATTGATGGCATTAACCATAGCGGTAGCCACATCCATCGGATGCACATAGTGCAGGGGATTATCGGGCGACACCGCAAACAATTTGCGCATCATGGAGCGATCTGCGCCCAGCGTGCGCGAATCCACCGACACCCCCACCCTGAGAATGCTCCACGGTATGTTGCTGGCAGCCAAGGCCTGCTCCACTTCCACTTTGTGACGGGTGTAATTGTCGCTAGGTGCTACCGGGTCTTCGGCGCGCATCAGTCGCGTCGACGGTTCAGGAAAACCAAATACCGTGACAGAAGAGGGATAGATCAGCAGCGGTTTGTTGACGCGACTGCCGATATCCGCCATCAAACGCAGCGTGGCTTTGACGTTGATGTCATGCGCCAGTTCAGGCGCATTGTCCGTGACCGGCGGCAGCACGGCAGCCAGGTGGATCACCGCGACACAGCCCTGCAACAGCGGCTTGAAATCCAGCGTGCGCAAATCGCCCCAGCTCAGCTCATCGTACAAATGTTTGAGCTTGTCTGCTGTTTGTCGCCCGGAGGGCGTCTCTAGATCGACGGCTAACACCCGAAAATCGCGGCGCTTGAGCTCAGACAATACCATCTGCCCAAGATTGCCAAATGCACCCGTCACCAGAACGGTCCGTGAAGCCGACATATTCTCTTAAACTCCTTTGCTGCCTCGCGATACCGCAGCAGCCCACACGTGAAAAATTGCCCGCAGAATGACCATCTTGCCACGCCAATGCAAGTTTGATGATGCGGCGCTTCGAGTATTCTTAGCATTCCTTTTTCACCATCTCTCCGTATTTACACCACTACCCATGCAGCGACCTTATCCACACGGCACTCGCATCACCGTGAGCCAGGAACATCAACGTTTGCTGCGCTCGGCCAGCATAGCGTCTGTGATCGTGGCTGTGGCGCTGATTGCTTTGAAGCTGACAGCGTGGCTGCTGAGTGGCTCAGTCAGCTTGCTGGCTTCGCTGACCGATTCCACGCTCGATGGCCTCGTGTCGCTACTGAATTTTTTTGCCGTTCGCTATGCCATGACACCTGCCGACAAGGAGCACCGTTTCGGCCACGGCAAAGCCGAATCCGTCGCAGGGCTGATGCAAGCAGCTTTTATCGCCGGTTCAGCGGGCTTGTTGTTTTTGCACGCTGTCGACAGGATTCTACAGCCCCATCCTGTCACCCACACCGGCATCGGCCTCGCGGTGATGGTGGTATCGCTGGTTCTGACTATCGCCTTGGTTATCTGGCAAAAACATGTGGTGCGCCAAACGGGTTCAACCGCTATCGCCGCCGACTCGCTGCACTATGTCGGCGACATTCTCGCCAATCTCAGCGTGATGGCAGCCTTGATCGCCGCACACTGGAACTACCCGTCTGTCGACGCCTACCTCGGCATCATCATTGCCGTTGTCATCCTGCGCAGCGCGTGGCAAATAGGCAGTCAATCGCTGAAGCGCTTACTGGACGAAGAACTTGGCACAGAAGTCTGGGAAGCGGTGGAGCACATCGTGCGGGCGCACCCCGCTGTGCGCGGTCATCACCAATTGCGCACCCGACAATCCGGGCCAGTGATCTTTATTCAGCTGCATATTGAGCTGGATAAACAGCTGTCTTTACTGGCGGCGCATACCATTACCGAGGAAATCGAGCGCGCGATTCAACAGCGCTTTCCCAACGCTGATGTGCTGATTCATACCGATCCCGTTTGAGGAAAACACGACACTGCTTGGCAGCTCGATAGCGAGGCGTGTATAAAGGCGGCCATGGAAGAAGATCCCGACAACATCCTCGCCACACTCACCCGCTTAGTGGCTGAACACCGTCAACTGGATGGCGAAATCGCCACGCTGCAGGAAAGGCCGTTTGCCGATCAATTGCTGCTGCAACGTTTGAAAAAGCGCAAGTTGTGGCTGAAAGATACCATCGTGCGTCTGGAAAGCCGCCTCATTCCCGACCTGGACGCCTAACTCGTCCAACCACCGCCTAAAGACCGCCTAAAGATAGCGACTGGTGCGCGTCATCAAGCGTGACACCAGCGTCATGCCGTTTTTCACCACGGCAGGAAAACGCGCACCACCAGCGGCCAATGCTGCGTGACTGTGACGCGCCTCGTCCTCTAGCATCTTGTCGACAATGGCGCGACTTTTCTCGTCATGCACGGGCAGGGTCTGCAAATGCTCTTCCAAGTGTTCACAGACTTGATCTTCAATCGCCGACACAAAACCCAAACTGATGCGATCACCCGCCAGGCCAGCAGCAGCACCCAGAGCAAACGACATGCCGTACCACACGGGGTTGAGCACCGACAGATGGCCACCCAGTTGCCGCACGCGCTCTTCGCACCACGCCAGATGATCCACCTCTTCTTCAGCAGCACGCTCCATATCGGCGCGCACCGTTGGCAGCTTGGCCGTCAATGCCTGCCCTTGGTACAGGGCTTGAGCGCACACTTCGCCGGTGTGATTCACACGCATCAAACCTGCTGCCAGCGCTTTTTCACTGGCTGTCAATGAGCACTCCGCCTCCTGCTCGGCAGGTGATGCGCGCAGCGCGGGGCGAGTACCTCCCGTCAAGGTGCGCAGTGCACGGTCTGCAGCCATCAGTGCCTGATCAAGCCTGGTGAGCTGGCGATCATCTGAAAAACCCGACATAAAAACCTGCCACGAAATGAGATAAACCAGTCTAAGGCCTTTTACCTAAAAGCGCATCGCAAACGGCGCAGACGCACGCACAAGTTCTATACTCGCCACCCATTCCAGCCGACTTTTTCGCGACTGGCATCCAGAGCCCCATACCCCATGCCTTCTGAAACCTCTACCCGCAGCGGCTATGCCTTTGCCTTCATCACAGTTTGCCTGTGGGCGGGATTTGTCCTGTTATCGCGCATGGCAGAAGCCAGCGGCCTCAATAGCTTTGATGTCACTGCCCTGCGTTTTGGCACCGCTGCGATTCTGCTGCTACCCGCTTGGTTATTCTGGCTGCGGGTGAACTTGTTCAACCGCCAAATGCTGATACTTGCCTTCAGCGGCGGCATTGGCTACGCGCTGTGCGCCTACTCCGCATTCCGTTTTGCACCGGCATCGCACGGTGCCGTGCTGCTCTCGGGTGTGCTGCCTTTTTTCGTCACCTTGATGGCGTGGTTGCTACTGGGTGAAAAACCCAGCACCCAGCGCTGGGTTGCGCTGGCGGTTATCGGTGGCGGGGTGCTGTGTATGGCGTTCTACAGCCTCGACAATCTGCAACACAGTTGGCCCGGTGATCTGCTCTTGTTGGGCTCATCCTGTCTGTGGGGCTTGTATTCCGTTTTGGTGAAACGCTGGCACAAGAGCCCTTGGGAAATCACTATCGGCGTGGGGTTGCTCTCTGCGCTGATTTACCTACCGTGCTACTGGCTGCTGTTGCCAAAAAACTTATTCACGGTTGCTTGGGGCATTGTCGCTGTACAAGCTTTTTTTCAGGGCATCCTCGTGGTGATTGTGGCCATGATGTGTTTTATGCAGGCGATGGAAAAATTAGGCCCCACTCGCCTAGGTGCAGTAATGGCCACCGTGCCGGCCTTCGCCGGTATCGGCGCGGTAGTTTTGCTCGGCGAACCTTTTTCCTGGCTGTTGATTGCCGGTTTATTGCTGACATGCGGCGGCGCATGGATGGGCTCACGCAGCTGATTAGTTAGCGCTTTCCAATTTTTTCCACGAATATTTGTTTTCGAAAACATTTGTCTTCGAAATAATCGTTGGAGAATTTTCTATGAAAGCTGTATTACCTGCGATGTTTTTTGCTGCCGTTGGCATGCCCGCTGGCATCATCTCAGCCCTTCTACTCGCAGCCATCGTGTTTTGGGTGGCAAAAAAAAGCGGGCAAGAAGCCCGCTAATTCACTGCTGATTTCACTACTCAGAAGCTCGCGCTGTTACGCAGTGCAGCGATGCGCTTCTCCAGAGGCGGGTGGCTCATAAACAACTCACTCAAGGTTTTGCTTTTGCCGTTGATACCAAACGCCATCATCTGACCTTCCAGTGTGCTCTCATGTGACATTTTCAGTCGCTCCAGAGCCGCAATCATTTTCTCCCTGCCAGCCAAACTGGCGCCACCGGCATCAGCACGAAATTCGCGCTGACGCGAGAACCAGGCCACGATGGTACTGGCGACAATGCCAAACACCATTTCCAGCACAAAAACGGTCGCCATATAAGCCAGCGCACCGCGATCACGATCGCCAATCAACTGTGCCACTACGCGCGCCAGGAAAATCACGAAGGTATTCACCACGCCCTGGATCAGGGTCAAAGTCACCATATCGCCATTGGCGATGTGCGATACCTCATGCCCCAAGACCGCTTCGGCCTCATCGCTGTTCATGCTGTGCAGCAGGCCGGTGGACACCGCGACCAGCGCACTGTTGCGCTTCATGCCCGTGGCAAACGCATTGATATCGGGCGAATCGTAAACCGCCACATCGGGCATGCCGATGCCCGCCGCTTGTGCCTGGCGGCGCACAGTTTCCACCAACCAGGCTTCCGTTTGATTGCGCGGCTGTTCAATCACTTGCGCACCAGTGGCGCGCAGTGCCATCCATTTGGACATCATGAGGGAGATGACCGAACCGCCCATGCCGAATACAAATGCCAGCAACAGCAAACCTGCCGTGCTGTTTCTAGAAATACCCAAATAGGACTGCAATACGCTGAGGACAATACCCAGCACCAGTACTACCGCCAAGTTGGTGGCTAAAAACAAAAAAATACGTTTCATGAATAGGCTCGCTGTGTAGAAATCTACCCGTGTTATGGGGTTGTGGCGCGCAAATTACAAGTACGTCAATTGCACGCGCCCAACACCGCTATAGAACGACGGCAACTGCAAAAGTTCCTTCCTCGAACCTTGACTGCCTGCCGCTGCGCCAGCGCCGCATCAACGGCGGCGCAGCAGACCGCTGTTCTTTTTGTCGTCTTCCGTTTGTTCCAAGCTGAAACCGCCCGACGTGGAATACACGCCACCGGTATTTTCTTGCGCCAACTTGATCATCAAACGCAGATCGTTAGGTGAATCGGCGTGCAACAGGGCGTCTTCGTAGGTGATCTCGCCGGCATCGTACAAATTGAACAAGGCCTGGTCGAAAGTCTGCATGCCCAGTTCCGTCGATTTCTTCATCAACTCTTTCAAACCGTGCACGTCACCTTTGCGGATCAAATCAGAGGCCAGCGGTGAATTCAGCATGACCTCGATAACCGCACGGCGACCATTGCCATCTGGTGTCGGCACCAACTGCTGCGCCACGATGGCTTTCAAGTTGAGCGACAAGTCCATCCACAACTGGGTGTGCCGATCAGCCGGAAAAAAGTGAATGATCCGATCGAGTGCCTGGTTGGCGTTGTTGGCGTGCAGCGTGCAGAGACACAAGTGACCGGTTTCTGCAAACGCGATCGCGTGATCCATGGTTTCGCGCGAGCGCACCTCACCGATCAAGATAACGTCTGGCGCTTGGCGCAAGGTATTTTTCAACGCCACTTCGAACGATTCGGTATCGATACCCACTTCGCGCTGGGTGACGATACAGCCTGCGTGCTGGTGAATAAATTCGATAGGATCTTCGATGGTGATGATATGGCCTTTGGAATTGCGATTGCGGTGACCGATCATCGCCGCCAGTGAGGTGGATTTACCCGTACCTGTCGCGCCCACGAAAATCACCAAGCCGCGTTTGGTCATTGCCAACTCTTTGATAACCTCCGGCAGCGCGAGATCATCAATTTGCGGAATTTTGGTTTCGATGCGACGCAACACTGCACCTGCCAAGTTGCGCTGATAAAACGCGTTGGCACGAAAACGACCGATACCGCGCGCAGACACGGCAAAGTTCAGTTCTAAATTCTGAATAAACTCCTCGCGCTGCTTGTCATTCATCAAACCCAGTACCACTTCCCGTGTCAGCTCTGGCGTGAGCGGGGTATTGGTCACAGGAACCACTTTGCCATTGAGTTTGATAGAAGGCGGGATACCAGCTGTCAAAAACAAATCCGATGCGCCTTTGTCTACCATCAATGCCAGTAATTTGCTGATATCCATTTTGTGTCACCCGATCAGAAGTTTTCTGGGATTTTGGCTTTTTCACGCGCAGCATCACGGGTGATCAGGCCTTTTGAAACCAGGTTGGTTAAACACTGATCCAGCGTCTGCATGCCGATCTGACCACCGGTCTGAATTGCCGAATACATCTGCGCGATTTTGTCTTCACGGATCAAGTTACGAATCGCCGGTGTGCCGCGCATAATTTCGTGTGCTGCCACACGACCACCACCGTTTTTCTTCAACAACGTTTGTGAAATTACGCCCTGCAGCGATTCCGACAACATGGAACGCACCATGGCCTTTTCTTCAGCGGGGAATACGTCCACCACACGGTCAATGGTTTTTGCGGCCGAGGTGGTGTGCAGGGTACCGAACACCAAGTGGCCGGTTTCCGCCGCTGTCAGCGCCAGACGTATGGTTTCCAAGTCACGCATCTCACCGACGAGGATGATGTCCGGGTCTTCCCGCAAGGCTGAGCGCAGCGCTTCGTTAAAGCCCAGGGTGTCGCGGTGCACTTCCCGCTGGTTGACCAGACACTTCTTGCTTTGGTGCACGAATTCGATCGGATCTTCGATGGTGAGAATGTGTTCGTACTTGTTGTCGTTGATGTAGTCAATCATCGCCGCCAAGGTGGTCGACTTACCTGAACCGGTAGGCCCCGTCACCAGAATCAGACCGCGCGGAATATGGCACAGCTCTTTGAACACCTGCCCCATGCCCAACTCTTCCATGGTCAACACTTTGGAAGGAATGGTACGAAATACCGCACCGGCACCGCGATTCTGGTTGAAGGCATTAACACGGAAACGCGCTACCCCTGGCACTTCAAACGAGAAGTCGGTCTCCCAAAATTCTTCGTAGTCCTTGCGCTGTTTGTCATTCATGATGTCGTAGATCAACGCATGCACTTGCTTGTGCTCCAGTGCTGGCAAGTTGATACGACGCACATCGCCATCCACCCGGATCATAGGCGGCAGCCCTGACGACAAGTGAAGATCCGAAGCACCCTGTTTTGCGCTGAAAGCCAGCAGTTCAGTAATATCCATAACAAAAGACCCGCATTGATGATTAACGCAACCGATACCGCCGCCTACTGCAGCCTGCACCCATGACCACTACTATCCTCGCCAATATAGCCAAGGTTCGCGATCGTATACAACACGCCGCTGAGGAATGCGGGCGCGATGTGACCGACATCACGTTGCTGGCAGTGAGCAAAACCCAGCCCGCTGCCGCTATTACTGAAGCACATGCCAGCGCGGGACTGGTGCATTTCGGCGAAAACTACGCGCAGGAAGCCGAGACCAAACAGGCAGCATTGACGCAGTTGCCCCTGATCTGGCACTTCATCGGCTCGCTGCAATCCAACAAAACACGCCTGATCGCTGAGCGCTTTCATTGGCTGCACAGCCTGGATCGTCTAAAAATTGCCGAGCGTCTCCAAGCGCAACGACCTGCCGATTTACCCCCTCTAAATGTTTGTATTGAAGTAAATGTAGATGACGAAACGAGCAAATCGGGGGTGCATCCCGATGAACTGCACAATTTTGTTCAACAACTACAGCACATGGATCGCTTGGCGGTGCGCGGCTTGATGGTCATTCCCACTGCGCGGCAAGCGGCGGCTGCCACACTGGCCAGCTTTCAGCGCAGCAAAACCTATCTGCAACAACTGCGACAAGCCTTTCCACAACTGCCTCTCGATACGCTGTCGATGGGCATGTCAGCAGATCTGGAGCTAGCCATCGCGGCTGGCAGCACCATGGTGCGTATCGGCACGGATATTTTCGGTGCGCGCCCCACACGCAATCATTAAGATGAAACGCCACCGCAACTTACAGGAGTCACCATGAAGGATTTATTCCGCATTCGCGGTTTTACGCCGTACGTCCTGATGTTGTTTCTCAATGCCTTTGTCGATCTCGGACACAAAATTGTCATCCAGAACACCGTGTTCAAAATTTATGACGGCACAACGCAGAGCGCCTTGATCGCCGTCGTCAATGCCATGATTCTGCTGCCCTTTATTCTGCTGTTTTCACCGGCAGGGCATGTCGCCAATCGCTATCCCAAACCGCGAGTGATGCAGTGCGCCGCGTGGGCGGCCGTGGTGGTGACGCTGCTGATTACTGCTTGCTACGCCGCAGGCTGGTTTCGCACAGCATTTGCTTTAACACTGATTCTCGCCGCCAAAAGCGCATTCTACTCGCCAGCTAAATACGGTTACATCCGCGAGATCAGCGGCACCGACAATATCGCAGCCGGCAATGGCATCGTGCAGGCCACCACCACCATCGCCATCCTCTCTGGCATGTTTGTGTTTTCGTTTTTATTTGAACGTGTATTGGCCGCACATCCTGAAGCCACCAACGCACAGGCGATGTTAAAACTGATGGTGCCGCTGGGTTGGTTATTGGTGGGCAACAGTGTGATCGAATTGATACTCGCCTATCGGCTGCCGCAATATGTCACAGCAAATCAAACTGACACTCTCGAAACGTTTTCCCTGCGCCACTATTTTCGCGGCCACTATTTGCGCAACAACATTACTGCCTTGCGCGAACAGCGTGTCATCTGGTTGTCGATTATCGGTTTGGCGACTTACTGGGGATTGGCGCAATCCTTGATCGCTGTTTTCCCCACGTTTGCCGAAGAGCGTTTGCAGCAACACAACACGGTAGCGATACAAGCCATGTTGGCGATCACTGGCATCGGTGTCATGCTCGGCTCTCTGCTCGCCGGACGCTTGTCGCGCCATCACATTGAAACCGGTCTCATTCCCGTGGGCGCAGCCGGAATCGCGCTGTGCATTGCCTTCTTGCCCAGCGTACAGCATCTCACTTCCACTGCATTGCTGATGCTCATTGTCGGCATCGCTGGCGGCCTCTTTATTATTCCGTTGAACTCACTGATTCAATACCAGGCCAGCGCTGAAAAAATCGGCACCGTACTCGCAGGCAATAACTGGGTACAGAACGTCACCATGTTGATGTTTCTGGCCGTCACGGCGAGCGCATCCTGGATAGGTCTGGATAGCAGCGGTATGTTTGTGCTGTTGACGGTCGTCGCCGTACTCGGTGCAGGTTATACCGTGATGCAATTGCCGCAATCGTTTGTGCGCATTATTTTTACAGCGCTGTTTCGCGGCGTGTATCGCATAGATGTCAGTGGTTTTGATCGCATTCCGCGCCACGGCGGCGTGCTGTTACTGGGTAATCACATCAGCTGGATCGACTGGGCGCTGGTGCAAATTGCCTGTCCGCGACCGATACATTTTGTGATGCAGCGTGAAATTTATAATCTCTGGTTCCTCAAACCGTTTCTAAAAACTTTGGGGGCCATTCCCATTGCCAGCGGCAACAGCAAAAACGCTTTGCAAACCATCAATCAATTACTAAAAGCAGGCGAAGTGGTATGTCTATTTCCCGAAGGCGCTATCAGTCGCAACGGGCAATTGGGCGAGTTTCGCCACGGCTATGAGCGCACCATAGAAGGTGTTACAGGCTGTATTGTGCCGTTCTATCTACACGGCTTGTGGGGCAGCCGCTTATCGCGCGCCAGCAGCAAATTAAACCAAAATCGCACACGCGGCATTAAACGCAATCTACTCGTTGCTTTTGGCGAAGCACTGCCCATCACCACACGCGCCAGCGAACTGAAACAAGCAGTGGCGGAATTGTCGATCGGCGCATGGCAACAACAAACTGACTGGCTGGAACCGATTCCACTCACTTGGCTGCGTACCGCCAAACGCCAATGGCGACAACAGAGCGTATTCGACAGCAGTGGAACAGCCTTGAGCAATTTCCGCTTGCTGGTGGCCGTGTTGGTTTTTTCACAGCGCATCAAAAAATACAGCCGCGAACAAAATATCGGCTTGCTGTTGCCAACCACCAGCGCCGGATTGATTTGCAATATGGCAGCGCTGTTGGCAGGAAAAACGGTCGTCAACCTCAATTACACCGCCAACACAGATGCCATTCGCGCAGCACTGGATAAAGCTCACATTCGCACTGTGTACAGCTCACGTATCTTTGTAAAAAAACTGGAACAAAAAGGCGTAGCCGTAGAAAACATTTTCAGCGGAACACGCATGTGCTATTTAGAAGACATTAAAGCGGGCATTGCACCACAGACTATCGTCATCAATGCCCTGTTCGCACTGCTGCCCGCGCGCTGGCTTTATCGGCTTTGCAGCAGTGTCCTGCCCAACAAACGCATCACACTGGATGATCCTGCCGCCATTTTATTTTCCAGCGGCAGCGAAGGCACACCAAAAGGCATCGTGCTTTCGCATCGCAACATTGTCGCCAACTGTTTACAAGTTTCCGATGTATTGAATACACGCTCCGATGATGTGATTGTCGGCAGCTTGCCCCTGTTTCACTCTTTCGGTTTGACCGTCACCGGTTTCATGCCGCTGCTGGAAGGCATTCCTGTGGTCTGTCACCCCGACCCCACCGATGTGGTGGGCACAGCGAAAGCCATTGCGCGCCACAAAGCCACTGTATTGTGCGGCACGTCTACGTTTTTGCGTTTGTATACACGCAACAACAAAGTGCACCCTCTGATGCTGCAATCGCTGCGTGTGGTTGTCGCCGGTGCAGAAAAACTGGCCGCCGATGTGCGCGAAGCGTTTACCTTGAAATTCCGCTGCGAGATTTTTGAAGGTTACGGCGCTACGGAAACCACACCAGTGGCCAGCGTCAACATTCCCGATCAACTCGACGATCGCTACTGGCATATTCAGCTCGGGCAAAAAATAGGCACCGTGGGATTACCACTGCCCGGCACCGCTTTTCGTGTTGTCGATCCACAAACCTTATCCACACTGCCCGCCAATGAAGACGGTTTGATTCTGATTGCTGGCACACAAGTGATGCTCGGCTATCTCGACGATCCTGAAAAAACTGCCAGCGTGATGGTAGAGCTGGATGGAAAACGCTGGTACAAAACTGGCGACAAGGGTCATCTCGATGACGACGGCTTTCTTGTGATTGTCGACCGCTACTCGCGTTTTGCCAAAATTGCTGGCGAAATGATTTCACTCAGCGCCGTCGAGGATGCCGTACGCCGCGTGATCAGCCATAACAGTACGCACACGGACTACGCTGTGGATCTGTTAGCGGTTAATGTTCCCGATGAGAAAAAAGGCGAAAAAATTGTGCTGCTGTACGCCGCCAATCTGGATGAAGATGCGCTGCGCAAAATGATGATCGCCTCAGACACACTCGCGCTGATGCTGCCCGCTGAATACGTGCAAGTGGCCGCCATTCCCAAACTGGGCAGCGGCAAAACCGATGGCATAGCGGCCAGAAAATTAGCGTTGGAATCCGTGGCGCAGTAAAGTGAATTGCTGCAACGCCCGCGTCAATCGCTGCCAACACTGCTCTGTGGCTGGCAGCCCGAAGCGCACACTGGCTGGCATCGCGTAATAACGCAGCAAAATTCCCTGCGCCGCCAAATGCTGATAGAGCTCATGAGCACTATCGGTTTGCACCCATTGAAACAACGCACAACCGCCTGTGGGTGTGAGTGCGTGTTCACACAATAACTGCGCCAGCCGCGCCGACTGTTGCCGTAAGCGCAAGCGCTGTTCGTCTTGCCACACCACATCAGCTAAAGCGCGTTGCGCGGCAAGTCGTGCAGGATGACTGATAGGCCACGGCCCCAATATTTCACGCAGACGCTGCAACACATCATCCGCAGCGAATGCAAAACCCACGCGCGCACCTGCCAAGCCAAAAAACTTTCCCAGTGAACGCAACACGATCAAGCCAGGCCGCCCAATGTCGGCCACCAGACTCTGCTCAGGCTCAGCGTCGATAAACGCCTCATCCACTATCAAACAGGCATTGCGTGCCGCCAACTGGGTATGCCAGTGCAATAAAGTTGTGCGAGTAAAGGTTGCGCCCGTGGGATTATTGGGATTGACCAATAGCAAGACATCTAACTGCGGCAAAGCTGATTCGATATTTTCAGGCTCTAGCAACACCAGTGTGTGACCTTGCTGCTGCCATGCGTGTGCATGTTCGTTGTACGTGGTGCGCAACATTCCAACACGCAACATTGGATGAAACAATGTTGGCAGTGCTTGTATCGCCGCTTGCGAACCTGCAACCGGCAGCAGTGCAGACGTGCCGTAATACTGTGCAGCTATCGCATGCAACGCATCATCGTCCTCTGGCAAACGCTGCCACACGGCGGCAGGAATGTCCCCCACAGGATAAGAAACCGGATTGAGCGCTGCCGATAAATCCATCCACTCTGACAGCGGTATGGAAAATTTTTCTGCGGCGGCACGCAGTCGTCCACCGTGTTCAAGCATACGCAATCATTCCGACGATGGCATAAAGACCTGCCCAATACCATGCACCATGACGAACCAGTGTTAGTGCGCGCGCAATATCGCTGGCCTGCGCATTACTCCCCTCCCCCATGACGATTTTTTCCTGCCACTGGCCGTGATAATAAGCACCGCCACCCAAGCGCACTTGCAATGCGCCGGCGCCCGCTGTCATCACCGGACCGCCGTTGGGACTGTGACAAAACTGCG
>CAZZNL010000014.1:12547-15017 GCA_964655625.1 uncultured Pseudomonadales bacterium | reverse complement strand
CTTGCCTGCACCGTTCGGTCCCAATACACCCGAGAACTGCCCCGCCTGCAACTGCCAGGCAGGAATGTCGAGCACGGTTTTGCCGTGGCGCGCAAAGTGCAGAGCGGAAACTGATAGCACCGACATTTTACAATCCGTCCGGTTTGCTTCGCTGTTGCAACAACAGCGACAAAAAGAATGGCGCACCAAGCAATGCAGTGACTAAACCCACCGGCAATTCCGCAGGCGCCACCTGTGTTCTGGCAAACAAATCGGCACCCGCCAACAAGAGCGCGCCCAACAAGGCCGATAGCGGCAATAAAGTGCGATGATCGGGGCCGGTCAATAAACGCACGGCATGCGGCACCACCAAACCCACGAAGCCGATAATGCCAGCGGCCGCTACTGCCACGCCAACACCAATGGCAGACAATACAATCAACACGAATTTGAGGCGCTCCACATCAATACCCAAATAACGGGCTTCTGCTTCACCGAGCGCCATCGCGTTCAAGGCCTGCGCCTGTCGCTGAAAAAAAATACCCAACAACAAAATAGTCGCCACACCCAACACAATATGTGCCGCACTAGCGCCAGCGAGTGAACCCATCTGCCACAAGGTAATATCGCGCAGCACGCGATCATTGGCGGAATAATTCAAAAACCCAATCGCTGCGCCACCGAAAGCGGACAGCGCCACACCCGACAACAACAACATCGCCACCGATGTGCCTTGTGCTGAACGCGCCAGGCGATACACCAATAACGCAGCGGCCAAACCGCCGACAAAAGCAGCGACAGGCGTCAACCACACTGCCACTGTTGGTGACAGCAAGGCGATACACAACACTGCACCCAACGCAGCGCCGGTCGACACACCGGTAATGCCGGGATCCGCCAAAGGATTGCGGAACAAACCCTGCATCACCACACCGCACTGCGCCAACAAACCACCCACCAAAACCGCCAACAAAAAACGCGGCAGACGCAATTGCAACACCACGGTTTGTTCAGGACGCGCTAGAGCCGTGCTGTCTTGCTGCCATGCTGCATCCCACACCGCCTGCATACTCGCCCACGGCGATAGGTTCATCGGCCCTGTGACAATAGACAACACAGCAACAGCAAACAGCGCAGCCAACAACACGAAGGCCACGATAGAAACAGGTAAACGTTTCACTATTTTTTCATCTGCATGTGTAAACGCAGTGCTTCATCAACGGTCAACACACTCAAGCCAGCCACCAAGGTCTCACTGTGAACACCGAGTATGCGATGATTTTTTGCTGCCGATAAATCCGTCAGCGCCGGATTGCTTTGCAAAAATGCAGTGGTATCGCTCTGCCCGCCATCCATCGCCACCAACACTAAATCCGGATTCACTGCCATGATGGCTTCTATAGAAATGGGTTGATAGCTGTTGTGTGTCATCACATTGCTGGCACCGAGCAAACGAATCAGAGCATCGCCACCGGTACCCGTACCTGCAGCACGCAAACCGCGACTGCCCGCCGACAATAAAAACAGTGCCTTGGTACCAGCCGGCAATGCCGTTTGCTGCAAATTATTCAATCGCGCACTGACTTGTTCTTTCACTTGTGCAGCTTGCGCGGGTTTGCCCACTGCGTCGGCCAGACGTGTGATATTACTCAGCAAACCCTCGCCGTTTTGCACCGACGGCAACTGCAATACGGTAACACCGGCATCCTTGAGCACCGTTAAAGCTTCCGGTGGACCCATGTGCTCACTGCCCACCAATAAATCGGGATGCAATGCCAGCAAACCTTCCGCCGCCAACTGGCGGTGATAACCCACCACAGGAATCGCCTGACCGTTTGTAGGCTGTGGGCTGGTGACATCGATGCCGACCAATTGCTGCCCCAATCCAAATGCATTTAGCAGCGCGGTTGCACCGGCATCCGCGCTGACAATGCGCGCCATAGCTTTTGCGCCGTCGGGTGTTTTATGCGCGGCCTCCTGCGCTTGCACTTGCGCCGCCAACAAAAATATCGCGGCACTTATCAGGCACAGTGCACGACCATGCACAAAAGCGACAACTTGATTCATCTTGATCCCCACAGCATTAAACATCCGAGAAAATTATTGCAGATTAAATTCCACCGGCACATGCACACGCGAGGTCACCGTAACGCCATTGAGCCGGTAAGGCGCCAAACGCCATTGAGCCGCCGCCAGCTGTGCCGCCTCATCCAACACCGCAAACCCCGAACTGCGCAACACCGTACGCTGTAACTGCTGGCCGGTTTCAGACAACAAAATTTCCAACAACACCGTACCCTGCTGGCCGCGACGGCGCGCCAGCGCAGGGTATTCAGGTTGTACGGGTGGCGCAAGAAATTGAGGCTTTTTAACCAGCACAGGAGAGCTGGCCGCGCGCACTGATGGTGCAGGTGTCACAGGTGCAGGGCTAGATTCAACAGGTTTGGATTCAGCAGGCCTAGATTCAGCAGACCTAGATTCGACAGACCTG
>CAZZNL010000014.1:0-12447 GCA_964655625.1 uncultured Pseudomonadales bacterium | reverse complement strand
GATTCAACAGGTCTGGATTCAACAGGTCTGGATTCAACAGGTCTGGATTCAACAGGTCTGGATTCAACAGACCTGGATTGAACACGCCTGGATTCAACACGCTGAGACTTGAATGCACTTGATTCAATAGATTTGGGTTCGACCGGTTTCGATT
The DNA here is from genome assembly GCA_964655625.1 of uncultured Pseudomonadales bacterium. Lineage (GTDB taxonomy): Bacteria > Pseudomonadota > Gammaproteobacteria > Pseudomonadales > UBA7239 > UBA7239. The sequence goes on along the minus strand of CAZZNL010000014.1, from coordinate 12,293 downwards.
CAACGGGGTTTGGCTCCACCACAGGCGCTTTTTCTGTTACCGCACTTACTGCCGAACCCGCTGTAGAAGCCGGTTGCGATGGCGCTACCGCATAAATATCCATCACCTGCTCAGGTGTCACCGCTGTGGAAACCAGCGTCAACCGCTGCCACTGCAACAGCAGCCCGACATGCAACAGCAAGGCAAGCACAAGGCACAGCCCCTGGATATTCCAGCCAGAACCTACTCGCATACCTTGTGTTTTGAAGTCGAGAGTGTGCGCCACACAAATATTTTTAATAAATGATAACGATTCCTGTTTACATATAATATCAAGAATGATTATCATGCGCAACGTAAGCAGTAGCCACAGCCCAACCCATCACTTCCACGAGGTCTTTTCGTTTTATGTCTCCTTCTCGCCCGCTTTCAGTGCCGCACACCAACACCTACTCGCTCAAACCGCTGGTGGCCGCCATTGCTGTGGCCTGTGGCAGCTTTTCTGTCAGCAGCTTTGCCGATACCACGGCGGCTACCACTGAAACGCCTGCTGCAGAAATCGAGACAGTAGTCGTAACGGCTGTACGTACTGCTGCAGAAGAAAAGCAGGTAGCCAGACCGCTGGTGGTGGTATCGCAACAAGAAATCAATGAAATTCAGCCAGCCTCCACCGCAGAGGCCGTGAGCTACGAAAACAATATCCAGGCGGCGGGCGGCCCTCGCGCCAGCAGCCAAATCGTGAATATTCGCGGTTTACAGGGTCAGCAAGTACTGCAAACCGTCGACGGTGTACGCCAGAATTTTGGTTCGGGTCACCGACCCACCTTCTTCCTCGACCCCATGCTGCTGCGCAACGTGGAAGTCCTCAAAGGGCCTGCCAGTAGCTTGTGGGGTTCCGGCGCAATTGGCGGCGTTGTCGCACAAAATACCGTCAATGCCAGCGATATCCTCAAGCCTGATCAAACTATCGGCGGCCTGATCAAATACGGTTACAACGACAATGGTGAGGCCAGCTCCACTACCGTCGCAGCCGGTGCTCGCACCGACACACTGGACTTGTTGGCCGCCGGTTTCTACAGGGACAGCAATGACATCGAGCTGGGCCACAAAGACAGCAACCCCACTGACACCTTGGCAGATTCCGCCAGCCGCAGTCACGGCGGCATGCTGAAGGCGCAGTGGCAGATTACCGACAATCAAAGCATCGCCCTGAACCTGCGCCAGTCAACCGAAGATGGCAGCGTACCGACCAACAGCTCTGCACCACCCACGCCCACTAGCAACTATCTCATTCAGCGCGACACCGACGATGAGAGCGTTTCTCTGGACTATCGCCTGAAAACATCGCCGCTGCTCAACGCGCAGGCCATGGTTTACCAGAACAAAACCGAAATGGGCGAATCACGTCTCAGTGATGACCGTTCAGACAGCACCAAACTCAAAACCAAAGGCTACGCCATCAACAACCAATCCGATTTTGGGTTAGTGAGCTTGCTCTACGGTATCGACGGTTATCACGATGATTTTTCTTCCAAACGCGGCGGCGCTGACCGTCCTATTCCACCCGATGCCACCGTGGATGTCAGCGGCCAGTTTGTGCAGGCGACTATTCCATTGATCAAAGATGTATTGCGCACTGAAATCGGCATTCGTCACGACAGCTTTGACACAGAAGCCGACAACCTCAATACATCCACCGATGCCAGCGCCATTTCTCCTTCTGCTGCACTGGTATGGCAAGCGGATGACTGGGTTGAAGTTGCCGCACGCTACGACGAAGCATTCCGCGCACCCAGCGCCGAGGAGCTGTACACCACAGGCACACACTTCTGTATGTTTCCAGGATTTTGTAACAAATTTGTCTCCAACCCCAATCTGGATCCAGAAGAAGCCGCCAACAAAGAATTACTCACACGCATGAACTGGAGTAATGTCATTGCCAATGATGACAAACTGGCATTCAAAGCCTCCTATTTCCGCAATGATGTCAATAATTTCATCGAACAGATCACCACCAGCCCTACATTTTTCCCCGTTATGGATCCTGGATATACCACCTGGGTCAACGTCGATAAAGCGCGCATTCACGGTTATGAACTGGAAGCTCGTTACTCGTGGAAAAACCTGTCCGCGCGCATTGGCTATGGCGAAACACGCGGTAAAGATCGCGAAACCGGCGAATATCTCACCAATATTCCCGCCGACAAATGGGTAATGGATGTTGGCTATATGTTCCTGCCCGAGCAAAAATTGCAAGCGGGCACGCGCCTCTCTTTAGTATCATCACAACGCCGTTTACCGAATACGACGACCAATGACTACGACCGCTATCAACTCATTGATGTTTATGCGAGCTGGCAGCCGGTTGGTGATAGCCTGACGCTGGATCTCACTGTCAACAATCTCACCGATGAATACTATCGCGTGGCGTTTGAAGAACTGTATCAACCGGGTCGTGAAGTGCGTCTTTCCGCCACCTATCGATTCTGATTATCCAAAACAGGACAGTATATGAACGACAACACTGAACACTCACTGCCAGGCACGGAAGCGCTGGCGCTGCTCCAGGACATCAGCACCTGGGGCAACACCACCACCATCGTGCTGCACGGTGGCTGTGTGTTCGAATTCAAAGGTGATTTCCCAACAGGCAGTTTGGCCGAAGGCTATTACAACCTGAAAGGCACCACAGGATTTGAAGGTCACCTCAAGTTGGACAACGTCAGTCGCATACAATTACAGAGCAAAAACCATCGCGGTCGCGAAAGCCATGCTTTTGTTTTTGTCGACAAAAATAGCGAGGTTATTTTCAAGATTTTTCTCGGCCGAGATGCCGTCGGCACCTTACTGCCACACCAAGTGCAGAAATTTTCACAACTGCGCCAACAAGCCGGCATTCATTAATCATTCACACCCAGCGAGATAAAACCATGAGCGAATCGAATCTGAAACAGACCACACAAGACAACTTGCAGGGCGAAATTTTGCAATTTATTAACAAGCGCAAAAGCCTGCACTTGTCTTCTATTGACCCACAGGGCTTGCCGTATGCTTCTTACGCACCTTTTGGTATCGGCGCGCAGTGTCTGTATGTGCTGTTGTCTGACATCGCCCTGCACGCTATCAATTTGAAAACCAATCCCACAGCCTCAGTGATGATTATCGAAGACGAAGACTCTGCTGAAGAGTTGTTTGGCCGCCTGCGCGTCACTTACCGCATTGAAGCGAGCGAAATTCCTCACGATGCCGGTGCCGCATACGACACGGGCATCGAAGCACTGCGCAGCCGCCACGGTGAACGCATCGACAATCTGCGCAAACTCAGCGACTTCCACCTGTTTCGCTTGCAACCCGTCAGCGGTCGCTATGTGAAAGGTTTTGGGCGCGCCTATGACTTCAAAGGCGAATCACTCAATGGCGACAGCATCTCGCATCTGCGCGATGGCCACGTCGAGCGCCCTACTGCCGCCTAAGCAGCAAATCTACAATATGAACGGCCTGTTGCGGTATTCCCGTAACAGGCCGTTTTTTGTATGGCTTACAATGCGCAGTGACAGGTCAGCAAACTCACATCGCATTCATGGAACCCATCATGCAAAAGCCAACCCCTGCTATTCCCGCATCCCACCACGATATCGTCAAAGGCAATAACTACGCCCAAGTGGCCATGGTGATGCCCGACGGTTCACTGGCCAACAATGTCGTCGCTTTTGTATGGGACGGTGAATTTGTACGTTTCAGCACCATCCAATCACGCCAAAAATACAAAAACCTCGCCAATGACCAGCGCGTGGCACTGTGCATCGTCGATCCCAAAAATCCGTGGCGCTACATCGAAATTCGCGGCAAGGTGGAAATCGAAGAAGACAAGGAAAGACGCTTTATCAACAGCATCGCCAAAAAATACATGAACCAAGATCACTACCCTTTTGACCAACCTGGCGATGTGCGTTTCACCTTTACTGTCAAACCCACACGCATACGCGCCGAGTATGTGCACGCGGCCGATGGCACACCAGAAAATATCGGCATACAACGCGGATAAATACTTTTTTGTCACAACACTGGAGATATGCATGAAGCTTCCTCGCACCGCTACCGGACGCTGGATCACCGCTTTTCTCGGTTGCCTGTTATTGCTACTGCTACTCGCCGCTTATAAATTTCTGCAAATTCGGCAGCTGATGGCAGTAGCAGCGGCGTATCCAGAGCCTTCGGAAACGGTAGAAGCTGCCACCGTGCAACAACAGTTGTGGCAGAACACGATCACCACAGTCGGCGAAGTCTTGGCACCACACAATGTGGAACTGCGCAATGAAGTGGAAGGCCGTGTGATTGCGGTTGGCTTTCAGGCCGGTGCGCCAGTGAAAAAAGATCAAATGCTGTTGCAGTTGGATGCCAGCGAAGAAATTGCCCAACTGCGCGCCGCACAAGCCGATGCCAATTTGGCCAATGCCACCTTATCGCGCTATCAGAAATTGGCAGCACAGCAAGTCACCAGTCGCGAGCAGTACGATCAGGCGCGCGCACAATACGCAGTGGCCGCCGCGCGCGCACAAGCGTTACAAGCTGTGATCGACAAGAAAACCATTACAGCCCCCTTTGACGGACACGCGAGCTTGCACCACTTGCAACCTGGCCAATATCTCGAAGCCAATACACCTATCACGCAATTGGTCGGCACGCTGGACACCATCTGGGTGGATTTTTTTCTGCCACAGCAACAGGGCAATATTGCACTCAATACCGCCGTCAATGTGCGCGCCAATGCCGTGTTCTCAGACGCCTTGCACGGCGTAGTGACCGCGATTGATCCTGCGATTTCTCCCACGTCGCGCAATTTCAAACTGCGCGCCACCATCAACAATCCACCGGCAGCACTCAAGCCCAGCACACTGGTCGATGTAGAGGTGATCACCGCAGCAGCGCGTCCCGTGATTGCTGTACCTGCAACTGCCGTGCAAAACAGTGACAGCGGCCATTTTGTTTATGTGCTTGAATCCGCTGAAAACAACACACTGCGCGCTCGCACACGCACCGTCACTATCGGTGAGGAAAAAAATCGCAGCATAGTCATCAACAGCGGTTTACAAGCGGGTGAACGCATCGCCACACAAGGTGCCTATAAGTTGCAGCCCGGTATGCTGGTTCATATCAAGGACGCCGCACCATGATGTCCTTTACCCGACGCGCTGCAGTGACTGATATTTTTATTCAGCGCCCGATTATCGCAATCATTATCTCGCTGGCTTTTATTGTTATCGGCATTTTTTCTGCGTTCAAACTACCGGTGCTGCAATTTCCGCGCATTGAAAGCTCATCCCTCGTCATCACCACACCATTTGTCGGTGCGTCCGCAGAGCGCGTGCAAGGTTTTATCACCGATCCGATTGAGCGCATTGCCGCCACTGTGCCCGGCGTCGATTATGTTGACTCCACTACTTTGGCCGGTCTGAGCACCGTGACGGTGTGGCTCAAGCTGAATGAAAACAGCACCGCAGCACTGGCAGAACTGACCGCGCGCCTGCAACAAATTCGCTTTGAATTGCCAGCCGGCGCGGAAGATCCAGCGATACAAGTCAATCGCGCTGATAAACAGGGCGCAGGCTTTTATCTCGATGTGCCCGTAACCGGCACGCTGACACGCGCCAGCATCACCGATTACCTGACGCGCAATATCAATCCACAACTAGCTGCTATTCCCGGCGTACAGCGCATCGGCATTGAAGGTGGGCGCGCACCCGCCATGCGCATTTGGCTCGATCCTTCACGCTTGCAGGCGTTCAACCTCGGCGCGAATGATATTGATGCCGCACTGCGCGCCAACAACCTCATCGCCACTTTAGGTCGCAGTGAAAACAGTTGGCAGCGCATCGATTTACTCGCCAATACCACCCTGCAAACCGCCGACGATTTTGAACACCTGATCATCAAAGACAATGGCGGTGCACAAATTCGTTTGCGCGATGTTGCACGCATAGAACTCGGCGAAGTCGAAGGCGAAAACAATGCGCGCATGGACAACAACAATGCGGTGTACATATCGGTGTGGCCATTGCCAGGTGCCAATGAAATCGACATCGCCGATGCGCTGTATAAAAAGCTGGCCACCATCAACAAAACACTACCGGATGGCATGCATATCGGCATCGGTTACGACATCACGCTGTATATGCGCTCAGCCTTGCGCGAAATTTTCCAGACCTTGGCAGAAACCATCTTGTTGGTCGGCATCGTAGTGCTGGCGTTGATGGGTTCGGCACGCACCGCGTTAGTGCCTTTGGTGACTATTCCCATCTCTTTGCTGGGCGCCATCGCTGCCATGTTGGCGATGGGTTTTTCACTCAATCTACTCACGGTATTGGCGATAGTGTTGTCGGTTGGCTTGGTTGTCGACGATGCGATTGTGGTGGTGGAAAACGTTGCGCGCCACATGCGCGAAGGCAAAAGCCGCATCGATGCCGCGCTGGCCAGCTCCAGACAATTGATTGCGCCGATTATCGGCATGACTATCACGCTAGCTGCTGTGTATGCCCCTATCGGTTTTCTCTCAGGTTTAACGGGCGTGCTGTTCAAAGAATTTGCTTTCACACTCGCCATTGCCGTATTGATTTCCGGTGTGGTTGCACTGACTTTATCGCCCATCATGAGTGCCTACGCCTGTCCACCGCAAGGCCGGGAAAGTCGCATGACGCAAACCGTCAACCGCTGGTTTGCACTGTTGCAACAGCGTTATACCCGCGCGCTGGCACACTGTTTGTCCTGGCAGCCACAGGTATTGGCTGCGGCATTATTTTTCTCACTCTTGGTCGTGCCTTTCTATTGGTTTTCGCAGCAAGAACTGGCACCAGTGGAAGATCAAATCAGCATCTATGTAGTGATTGAAGCGCCACCTCAAGCTTCACTGGCTTACACCACGCACTACATGAAAGACATCGTCAACGTACTCAACGCACTGCCAGGTGCAAGTTTTATGTGGCAGATCGTGACACCGCAAGGCGGCTTTGGCGGGCAAACCTTTGTCGATTTCAAACAACGCGAATACAGCGTGCAGGAGCTGCTCGCGCGCGCTTATGTGGAACTGGGCACCATCAGCGGCCTGCGCGCACTGCCTATTCTTTACCCGGCATTGCCAACCGCTGGAAATTTCGATGTGGAAATGGTGGTGATGTCTAGTGACACACCGCAACAAATGAGAGTTTACGCCGATAAGCTGGTGGCTTTTGCCAAAAGCAGCCAGAAATTTCTCTATGCCGACACCGATTTAAAAATAGACCTACCACAAGCAGAATTTTTACTCGATCGCCAGCGCATTGCCGATCTCGGCATGGATCTCAACAGCGTCAGCCAACAGCTCGGCGTGCTGCTGTCTGCCAATTACGTCAACCGCTTTGATCTCGATGGCAAAGCCTATCAAGTCATACCAATGTTGACCGGCAATGATCGACCCGATCCACAGTCTTTACTCAATCTGCAATTGCGTACACCGCGCGGCGAGCGCGTGGCGCTCTCGGCCATAGCCACCTTGCAACAACACACCGCACCGCGCGTACTCGGCAAGTTTCAACAGAACAATGCCTTCCGCATTTATGGCGGCGCCATGCCCGGCACCACCAAAGCGCAATCCCTCGCTGCGCTGGAAGCTGCCGCGCGCGAGATACTGCCCCCGCATTACAGCATCGACTATGCCGGCGAATCACGTCAGTTGCGCCATGAAGGCAACACATTGTTCGGCGTGCTGCTCGTTGCGCTGCTGTTTGTATTTTTCGTCTTGGCTATTCAATTCAACAGCTTTCGCGACCCGTTAGTAGTGTTACTCGGTTCTGTGCCATTGGCACTAGCTGGAGCTATGTTATTCACTTTTCTCGGCTGGACTACGATCAATATTTTTTCGCAAGTCGGCTTCATTACTCTGGTGGGACTGATTTCCAAAAACGGCATTTTGATTGTCGAATTTGCCAACCACCTGCAACAACAAGGCCTGCACAAATTTGAGGCCATTACGCAAGCGGCAGCCACGCGTTTGCGCCCGGTATTGATGACCACCGGCGCTACCGTACTGGGGCATTTTCCACTGGTATTGGTCTCAGGCCCCGGCGCTGAAGCGCGCAACAGTATCGGTATTATTCTGGTGGCGGGCATGTTGGTGGGCACTTTGTTCACGCTGTTTGTGTTACCGGCGGTTTATCTACTGATTGCCGCTGGTCACCACGAAAATCTGGAGAGTGAAACCGCGCTCGACGATGCAATTTCCGCCACACAGGGCTAAAATGCCCGCCTCCGGGTTTTCCGGTGCCAGTTGCGAGGTCACTACCATGGACATCATGGAACAGATCAAAGACCAGATCGAAAAAAACGCCATCATTCTCTATATGAAAGGCAGCCCCAATGCACCACAGTGCGGTTTTTCTGCACGCACGGTTGAAGCGTTGATGAGTTGCGGAGAACGCTTTGCCTATGTCGACGTACTCTCCAACCCAGACATTCGCGCCAACTTGCCTCGCTACGGCAACTGGCCCACTTTCCCGCAATTGTGGGTGAAAGGTGAACTGATTGGCGGCTGCGATATCGTCACCGAAATGCACGCCAAAGGTGAATTGCAACCGCTACTCAAGGAAGCGGCAGCCAGCTGATTCAGCCGCCCTGCATCGTCGCTCTGCAAAGGACAGCAACATGGCAGTATTGGTAGGCAAACCGGCACCTGATTTTTGTTGCCCGGCAGTGTTGGCCACCGGCGAGGTGGTGGAAAAATTCCATCTCGCTGATGCCATTCACAATCGCTATGCGCTGCTGTTTTTCTATCCTCTCGATTTTTCTGCTCTCTGTCCTTCTGAATTGATCAATCTGCAACAGCGCATGCCAGAATTCACAGCACGCGCTGTTGAAGTGATCAGCATTTCCATCGATTCACACTTCACGCACCAAACATGGCGCGATACTGCATTTGAAGACGGCGGCCTCGGCGCAGTGAGTTACACCATGGTCGCCGATCTCACACAGCAAATTGCTCGCGATTACGATGTACAAACTAGCAGCGGTGTTGCCTACCGCGCGGCATTTTTGATCGATCCGCGCGGGGTCGTGCGCAGCCAAATCGTCAATGACTTGCCTCTGAGTAGAAATATTGATGAATTGCTGCGCTTGGTCGACGCGCTGCAATGTCACCTATCAAATAGCCAATCACCCTAACCATATTGCACGCCCGCCGGACAGGACACCGGCCTCAATCACCGCCACGGACAGCACCGCCATGTATCCCACACTCGCCCTCGTCTTGTTTTTTCTATTGTGCTTCATCAGCATCATTGATGAATTGCGCATTCGTCAATTAGAACGCAGACACCAACAAGCGGAGAAAAATATCAGCGAGCAATCGCGTTTTATCGCCGTACTCTGCCACGAAATTCGCAACCCTATCACGGGCATGGTGTCTGTGCTGCGCATGCTTGGCAAAACACCGCTGAATGAACAGCAGCGCCAGTTGCTCGATACCGCCGATCAATCCAGCCACGAATTATTGCATCTGCTCGACGAGACGCTGGATCAGGAACGCACCCACGCCAGTGAAGACTTCCTGCAATACGAAGACATTGTGCTGATCGATTTGATCCAACCACTGCTGACGCGCTATCGTCATCTGGCTCGTCAGAAAGGTCTCATGCTGATCGCCTCTATCGACACTGCCGCCACAATCACCGTGCACAGTGATAGCGGAAAAATTCGCCAAATCCTCAGCAACCTGCTGATCAATGCCATCAAATTTACCGACAACGGCATTATCAAATTGCACATCGAGCAGGAGAGCACTGCGTCCGACAATGCACTTTGTTTTCGGGTGATCGACTCTGGTCGCGGCATACCCGCATCCGCACAACACGAGATTTTTGCAGCGTACACGCAAGCAGAACACACACAGCCTCATCCCGGCGGCACAGGCCTCGGGTTGCACATCAGCCGCACACTGGCTCAGGCGTTGGGTGGTGATCTGCATGTCGACAGTGCAGAGGGTCGCGGCAGTATTTTCAGTTTCAAACTGCCCTTAAGTGATAAATGCTCGCAGCAGCACAACGTTCCCGTGCCATCCCAAGACAAATTGCACATATTGGTAATCGATGACAGTGAGATCCATCGCCTTGCCACCTGTGCCCTGCTGACTGCACTGGGACATTCTGTTGCCACCGCCGCTAGCGTTAGCGATGCCACACCGCTGCTGCAATGGCAGCAATTTGATAGTGTTTTTATCGATATGCACTTGCCGGATTTATCCGGTATTCACGCTATCCACCACATTCGCTCTCTACAGAAACCCAGACAAAAACCCACCTATTTGATTGCAGTCAGCGCATGGCTCACTCACGATGATATTCAAACGCTGCTCAGTCACGGCGCAGATGCGGCCTGCACCAAGCCGTTGCATCAGCAGTCTTTGGCACAACTGCTCACTGTCGCACGCACCGAGAACACCGAGAAAAGCGCACTGCCGCTCTCGACAACGCTTCCCCCTCACCGCAGCGCTCGTATATCCTAGACACCACGAATCACCGCGCCGCCGCGCTTCAGGGCAGCATTGAAAACTGACACGCGTTCTACCATTGAATCCTGCACCCTGGTGCTGGATCCCGCCGACAACCGCCGCTTGGCCAGCCTGTGTGGGCAACTCAATCGCAACATCAAACAAATCGAGCAGCGACTGGGTGTACAGATCAACCAGCGCGGCAATGTTTTTGTCATTCAAGGCCAGCCTGAAGCCAGCAGCGCTTGCGATACCATTTTGCGCGAGCTCTACGCAGAAACAGCGGAGCAGCCGGCGTTGTCGCCAGAGCGCGTGCATTTAGCGCTGCAACAGACACTGCGCGATGACCTCACTAAAACTGCACCAACACCGTCGGCAGACAATACCGTTATCGAAACCTCGAGCATTCGCACACGCAAAGGCAACATCAAGCCGCGCGGCGCCACGCAAAATCGTTATGTACATGCCATTCGCCAACACGACATCAACTTTGGTATCGGCCCTGCAGGCACAGGCAAAACGTATCTCGCCGTCGCCTGCGCGGTAGAAGCATTGCAAAATGAAACTGTCGAGCGTTTGCTCTTGGTGCGCCCCGCCGTAGAAGCCGGCGAAAAACTCGGCTTTCTGCCCGGTGATTTGGCGCAAAAAATTGATCCGTATCTGCGCCCGCTGTACGACGCACTGTACGAAATGATGGGCTTTGAAGCCGTGAACAAACTGCTGGAGCGACAAATTATCGAAGTCGCTCCTTTGGCTTATATGCGCGGCCGCACGCTGAATAATGCTTTTATTATTTTGGACGAAAGCCAAAACACCACCGAATCACAGATGAAAATGTTCCTCACCCGTATCGGTTTTGGTTCAACCGCAGTGATTACCGGCGATGCCACGCAAATCGATTTGCCGCGCGGTACACGCTCCGGTCTGTTGCACACTTGTGAAATTCTGCGCGATGTCGAAGGCATCAGCTTCACGCGTTTCAGCTCGCACGATGTGGTGCGTCATCCTTTGGTACAGCGCATCGTCGATGCCTACGACCGCCACGACAACCGCGACACCCCATGACTCCATCAAACACTCATGCCATCCAGGTTTTTGTGGACAACGCCTGCGCAGCAACCGAAGTGCCTGCGGATACTGCGTTGCAGCAGTGGGCGACAGCGGCGCTAACAGGTTTGCGTCAGCGCGCGGAAATAGCCATACGCATCGTCGATGAAACCGAAAGCGCAGCACTCAATCGCGATTACCGCCAGAAGCATTACGCCACCAATGTACTATCCTTCCCCAGTGAGCTGCCGGAATCCTGTGAGCCACCGATTCTGGGGGATCTCGCTATCTGCGCTGCGGTTGTGGCGCGCGAAGCGCAGGAACAGCACAAATCCCTGGCGGCGCACTGGGCGCACATGGTGATCCACGGCTGCCTGCATTTACTGGGCTTTGACCACATTGAAGACGACGATGCCGAAGACATGGAAGCGCGCGAAATTGCCATCCTACACACCTTGGGCTTTGCCAATCCCTACCAAGAGCAAGAGACATGAGTGACGACAACCACAACAGCCCCACGGAAAAATCCTGGCTGGATCGTTTCATGAAAACCATTGGCATGTCGCTGCGCGATAGCAACGACTTGCTGGAAATTCTCGACGACGCACACAAACAAAAACTGCTCGACGATGAAATGTTCTCCATTATGGAGAACGCACTCAATGTGCGCGGCAAAACTGTCGGCGACATCATGGTGCCGCGCCGGCAGATGGTCACACTCAAAAACAGTGACACGCTGGATACACTGCTACCC
>CAZZNL010000013.1:0-15354 GCA_964655625.1 uncultured Pseudomonadales bacterium | reverse complement strand
ATCTTTCCTGCATAACCTGATTGATCACCTGCCATTGCCTGTACAAAAAGTTGTAGCTGTAGCGCGCCAACACACTGTGATCCAACCACCCGCCGCGACGATACCAGGGATCCAGCTGGCGGTAATCGCGATAAAAATCTTGCGGACGCACATGATTGGCCCACAGATCATTGATGCCGTTGTAGAACAACACATAATCCCACTGGTAATGCGCGAGATATTGCCATTTCAGCACATCGGCCTGTGACGTATGCGAACGCAACCCTGCATCCAGTAATTCAACTGTGCGCGAGGTTTTTTTCTGCAAAGCCGTTTTCAGTTGCGCCGCCATGTGACGATTGAACATGGTCGACGAACCCAGCACCAATACGCGCACCGTGTTTGCCGGTTTTTCTATCGCAGGGACATCGCCAGTAAACCCCAAGGCATTGATGCGCTGGCCATCGACCACGCTGTCGGGCACAGCACTAAAGCCCAACAACAATTGCGCGCGCGATGCATGAAACAGGCGCGGTACCAAAATAAATTCCGCCAGCAATAATGCACCCGTCAATAACAGTGCGCAGTAAAAAACAAAGGCGTAACGCCGCACAAACACCACACGATTCCCGGAAGGTCTGCGCCGGATTGTAAGCGGTGCTCTGCTATCATGCACAACACCATTCTCACTACCGCTGACTGCTGTGACTGCATCTACACAACACTTGCGCATCGCCACACGCCAAAGCCCGCTCGCTCTGTGGCAGGCGGAATACGTCAAACAACAACTGGAACTGCACCACCCCGGCCTAGTGGTTTCGCTGCTGAAACTCACCACGCGCGGCGACAAGATTCTCGACACCCCGCTCGCCAAAGTCGGCGGCAAAGGCCTGTTTGTCAAAGAGCTGGAACAGGCGCTGCTGGCCGGTGAAGCGGATATCGCCGTGCACTCGATGAAAGATGTGCCGATGACTTTTCCAGCAGGGCTGACTCTGGGGGTGATCTGCCCGCGCGAAACGCCGTTTGATGCGCTGGTCAGCGCGCGCGTTGCCCGCTTTGCCGATCTGCCGCCGGGTGCGATCGTGGGGACTTCCAGCTTGCGCCGCCAGTGCCAGCTGCGCCGCCTGCGCCCCGATCTGCACATTCGCGATCTGCGCGGCAATGTCGGCTCACGTCTGGCCAAGCTGGATGCCGGAGAATACGACGCCATTGTATTAGCCGCTGCCGGCCTCAAGCGCCTGGGACTGGCTGAGCGCATACGCGAACTGCTGCCGCCGGAGTTGTCTTTGCCGGCGGGCGGGCAGGGCGCTGTCGGCATTGAACTACGCAGCGATGATGTGCGCACCGCCCAGCTGATTCAACCACTGGGTTGTGCCAGCACCACCGATCGCGTGGTCGCCGAGCGCGCGCTGAACCGACACCTGCAAGGTGGCTGCCAAGTGCCCATTGCCTGCTATGCCGTTGAAGAAGGAGGCACGCTGTGGCTGCGCGGACTGGTGGGCAGTATCGATGGCACAGAAATACTGACCGCCGAAGGCAGAGCGCCGCGCCACAACGCCGAGCAGCTCGGCATCCAGCTCGCCGAACAGCTGTTGGCGCAGGGCGCTGACCGCATTCTGGCGCAAGTCTACGGGCGGGCGGACGATGACTGAGTCGCTGGCTGGTCTCGCCATCGCTATCACACGCCCGCAGCGACAGAACGATGCCTTGATCGAGCAGTTGCGCGCGCGCGGTGCTGATGCAACGGCGATCCCACTGTTGTCGATCGAGCCGCTGACCGATCCCGCGCAACGCCAGCACATCGTCCACTGCCTACAGACCCTACCGCAGTATTACGCGGCCATTTTTGTCAGCCAAAATGCGGCAGAACAGATGCTGGCAGCACTGGCTGACCACCAGCTGCCGTGGCCCACTGCGCTGCACACCATCGCCGTGGGCAGCGCCACTGCGCAGTACCTGGCCGATCACGGCATCGTCGCCACCAGCCCCGCTCGCATGGACAGCGAGGGCATGTTGGCATTGCCGGTCTTGCAGACCGTGCAAGATCAACGTTGTCTGATTATTCGCGGTGTAGGCGGGCGCACCACTCTGGCCAACACCTTGCGCGCACGCGGTGCCAGCGTCGATTTTTGCGAACTGTACCGGCGCACGCTACCCACTGCAGCAGCCGCCAGCTGGCAACAGTGGATCGACTGCCAGCACGCCCGCGCGCTAGTCTGTATCAACAGCGTGGAAAGCCTGCAGCACTTGTTGCAGATCGATGCACAAGCGCCAACGCGTGGTAATCTCACCCTGATTGTCCCCGGCGCTCGCGTTGCCCGACATGCGCAAGAGGCTGGGTTTGTTCAACTGCACACGGCAGACAATGCCACCGACGCCAGCATGCTTCAGGCGATCACACACTGGTATCAACCATGACTGAAACACCCGTTGCTTATAACGCCGACACCCCAGCGCAACCCGACAGCGCACCAGCACCCGCGAACCGCTCTCGGCTGACAGGCAGCGCACTGCTGTTGCTGTTTGTTTTCAACATCGGATTGGCCGCCGGTGGTTTCTGGCTGTGGCGACAGCAGACGCAAGCCGCGCTCGAACAACAGCAGTGGCAACAAACACTGCAACAACAAACACTACAACAGCAGAACGCGCAAACCGACGCGCTGAAAACGCAACTGGCCGAGCAAGCGGCAGCGGAAAAGCAATTTCGCCAGCAAACCAGTGACATTCTCAAAGACCATCAAGAAAAATTGCGCGGACTAGATCGCATCGATACCAGTTACTGGCGCTTGGCGGAAGCAGAATTTTTGTTGAAGCAAGCGCACCAGCGTTTATTCATCACGCACGATGCCGACACCGCCGATTTGCTGCTCGCCTCGGCTGACGGCGCGTTGATGCAACAAAAAGACCCGGGGCTGTTGCCCGCGCGCAGCGCCATCGCCAAGAATCGCGCAGCACTGCGCAATGTGCCGCGCGTCGATCGCGACGGCCTCTATCTGCGCCTGCAAGCGCTGTCATCCCAAATTGGCATGCTCACGACTGACAACCGTTTTCTGCAAGCCAACGACGAGAGCAACGGCGATGTCGAGGGCAGCGAAAAAAGTTATGCCGATATTTTGTGGGAGCGTTTGCTTTCTATTGTGCGTATCCGCCATTACGACCAACCTGTCGCACCGCTGATGCCACCGGAACAACAATTGTATTTTTCACAAAATTTGCAGTTGGCACTGCTGCAAGCCCAACTCGGTTTACTGCAATCGCAACAGGAAACTTACGCCGGCAGCCTGGGACGCGCCTACGCTTGGGTGAGCCAGTACTGCCAGACATCGGATCCCGTTGTTGGCGAATGGATGGAAGAAGCGCAGGCGCTGATCCGCATCAATATTGCGCCGCCCATGCCAGATATTTCTGATTCCCAGCGCATCGTACAAAACCTGATTGAGCAGCGCGCAGACGATATTCGCAAAGCGTTGATGTTGGGCGATGACGCGGATGACGATGACAACGACTCACCGGAAAAACTCTGATGCGACGCTGGATCCTGTTATTTGTTGCCGGCCTGATCAGCCTGCCCTTGTTGCTGCACGCTATCGCGCTGGATGACAGTTTTGTTGTTCTGGTTTCCGGCAACACCACCGTGGAAATGCCCCTGTGGTTGCTGATCGTCGGCACGCTGGTGGCCGCCGTGGCCAGTTACTACTTGATAAAACTGTTGACGGCTATTTTGCTAACGCCGCGCCGCATCAATCGCTGGCTGGATCGCCGCAACTTGCGCCGCGTGCAAAATCTCACGCTCAACGGTTATCTCTCTCTGCTGGAAGGCAACTGGCGCGTTGCCAGTCGCGATTTGCAAAAAGCCGCCGACAAATCCGACAGCGCGGTACTCAATTACCTGCTGGCAGCGAAAGCACGGGTGGAAAACGGTGATCTCGCCAGCGCTGAAATGTTGCTGAATAAGGCCGAACAGTTATTGCCAGAAGCGCGCACGCCGATCAGCATTTACCAGGCGCAACTGCTGCAACAGGCGGGCGTTCCTGAAAAAGCGCATGAGATTCTGGAAACACTGGCTGCAGAGAATCCGCGTCATGCTCACATCCAACGCCTGCTGATCGACAGCCATCGTCAACGCGGCGATACGGAAACTGTTTTACAGATACTCAGCCGCCAACATCGCCAAAAACCGCTGCAGGATCCGACGTTAATCAGCGAACTGTGTCGCCTGCAAATCACGCATGGCGACGGTGCCAGCGCCGAAGAATTACTGCGCAAAAAATTGGCGCAGCGCTGGCTGCCCGAATGGGTACAACTCTACGGGCTGGCGGCGGGCAGCGATGGCTTTCGCCAATTGCAAACTGCAGAAAAATGGTTGTCGGATCATGCACAAGATGCCGTGCTGCGTTTGACGCTGGCGCGTATTTGTCAACGCAATCGCCTGTGGGCTAAAGCGCGCGACTACTATGAGAGCTATCTGCAATTGCAGAAAGACGAAGTTGTGGCGCGCGAATTGGTGCAACTGCTACAAGCATTGGGCGAGCAGGAGAAAGCGCGGCAATGGCTGCAAAAAATTGCTGCTCATCACTCTGAGGCTCTGCCTTTACCGTCACCTTGAGGAAACTGCTGTGAACACAAATACACTATGGCGCTGTTTTTTTTCTCCGCGCGGTTTGTTTTTTTCCATGGCCGCCGCCAGCTTGTTGTTAATACTGTTCGCGCTGTACTTGCAACATTTTCTCGGCGAACACCCGTGCCCACTGTGCATCACCCAGCGCCTGTTTGTTATCGCTGTCGGCCTGTTGGCTCTGGCGGCAGCACTGCACAATCCCGCACAGACCGGCAGAAAAATCTGGAGTGCGCTGATTGGCTTGATGGCACTGATCGGCGGCGGTGTAGCCGCGCGCCATGTGTGGATACAGCATCTGCCGGAAGACCAAGTGCCCGCTTGCGGCCCCGACCTCGCCTATATGTTTCAAAACTTTCCGTTGCAACGCGCTTTCAAATTGTTATTCAACGGCGATGGGCATTGCGCCGATGTCGGTTGGACATTTCTGGCACTCAGCATTCCTGAATGGACGTTGATCGCTTTTGTCAGCTTTGCGATAGCTGCACTGTATCAATGCTTCCGCAAAACATAAAACCCAAACCTAAAAATCCAAACACAAAAGCCCAAGCATAAAAAAACCCGGCAGCAGCCGGGTTTTTTTATTTTTTACTGCGACACTTGCTGTATCAGTTTTTAGCGGCGTCTTTACCCGCTTTCTCTGGCGCTGCATCTGCTGACTCTGATGCTGGCTCTTGCGCTGACAGCGCCTGTGCATCAATGGCTTCTACTTTGCCACTAGAGGCAGCAGGGTTTGGCGCTTCAATCTTCTGCAAATCAATTTCGAAGATCAACGTCGCATTCGGGCCGATTTCACCACCGGTACCGCCAGCGCCGTAAGCGAGATCCGAAGGAATCACCACGCGCCATTTGGAGCCGACTGGCATCAATTGCAACACTTCCACCCAACCTGGAATCACCGCATTCACGGCAAAAGTGGCCGGCTCATTGCGTTTGATCGAGCTGTCGAATTCCTTGCCGTCAATCAAGGTGCCGACATAGTGCACAGTCACCGTGTCAGATTCTTTAGGTTTTTCGCCTTTGCCCTCGGTCAGCACTTCGTACTGAATACCGCTGGCCGTGGTTTTTACGCCTGGCTTCTTGGCATTTTCAGCCAAAAATTTGGCGCCTTCCTCTTTGTTTTTGACAGCATCGGCAGCCAATTTGGCTTCCTGTGCTTTCTGTGCTTCTTCCTGTTTCTTTTGCATCGATTCTTGGAAGGCCGCCATCACTTGACCCATTTCTTCTTTGGTCAGTTTGGGCTCGCTGCCATCCACTGCTGTTTTCATACCCGCTACAAAGCTGGCTTCATCCAACGGCACATTGTTGGCCTTGAACTGACCGCCGATGTTCAAACCCAAGATGTAGCTGACTTTCTGTTCCTGCGTGGTCATACCACTGGTGCTGGCAGCACTAGCAGTGGCCGGTGCAGCGGCACCCGCCTTGTCATCCTTGCAAGCAGTCAGAGCCAGCAAGCTGGCGGCGACAACGGCCAAAGTGCGTGTTTTCATTGCGTAGTTTCCTTTGTGGGTGAACGTATGGGAAAAGCAAAACCGAATTCAGGGCGAGGATCATACCGCGCCCGATCAGAGACTGCCACGCCGACCACAAGTTCCTTTTCCAACCTTGCGGCAAGCCGCGCCGTGTTGCGTGCGATTACTTATTAAGCACCTGTGCTGCAAACAGCGATAATGGCGGAAAGATTGCCTGGAACACACACATGAACGCACCGCGACGCCCCTTCACCCATCCAGAGCCGATGCCGCCGCACAATGCCCAATGGGCCACACGCCGCCGCATCGCTGCGCAACTGCGGGCACTCAATGAACAACTGCTCACCCACGATCTCACTACTGCAGAATTGGAAACTATCGAAGCGCGTCTGCAGGGCACAGAAAGTATCGGCAGCGATCGCCCCGTGATGCACGGCCGCATGGAGTGGGCCGCCTCGGGTGAAAATGGCTCTTACGATTTGCTGTCGCGTGAAACCACCCCCATTGCCGGCCAAAGCAACCTGCTGTCACCGCCATTTCACATGCATCTGGATTACGACAAAGGCGAAGCGCACGCCACCGTCACGCTGGGCTGGGCCTTCGAGGGGCCGCCCAAATGCGTACACGGCGGCTGGGTGGCCGCGCTGTTTGACGAGTTTCTCGGCTGCGCCCAATTGCTGTCTGGTGCTACCGGCGCTACCGGCAATTTGAATGTGCGCTACAAACGCCCGACACCGTTAAACACCGAGCTGACACTGTTCGCCAAGGTCAAGGAAGTGCACGGCCGCAAAATCACCATGGAGGGCACGCTCAGCGCCAACGGCCATGTCACCGCCAGCTGTGAAGGTTTATTTATCAGCTTTGCTGAGGGCGTGATGAACCTGGCCGAGCGCAAACTGGTCACAGATTGATGTGTTCTGCTATGGTTGGACACAACCACTCGTCACAAGGAGCCACGCCATGACATCTGCTTCACTGAACACCCGTTTGCTGATGAAAAGTATTTTCGCTGCCGTTGTGCTGGCCTGCAGCGCAACGGTGCTCGCCGCTGATTACAAGATTGATGAGACTCACAGCTTTGTTCAATTCCGCACCCAACACCTCGGTTACAGCTGGCTGTACGGCCGCTTCAGCGTGATTGGCGGAACACTGGTCTACGATGCAGAAAAACCGGCCAACAACAGCGTGAATATCGATGTCGATGTCGACAGCATCAACACCAACCACGACCTGCGCGATGAACATCTCGAAAATAAATATTTGCACACCGACAAATTTCCCAAAGCCAATTTCCGCAGCACCGCCTACAAAGGCGATGCGACAAACGGCGAACTCACCGGCGAGCTGACACTGAACAATGTCAAAAAAATTGTCACCATTCCGGTGAAAAAAATTGGCGAAGGCGCTGACCCCTGGGGCGGCTATCGCGTGGGTTTTGAAGGCACACTCCGCATTGACACGCGCGATTACGGCTATGACTACCAGTTGGGTGAGCACAGTTTTGTGGTTGAACTGCAACTCGGTGTCGAAGGTGTGAGAGTGCAGACTTCTCCGAGCAAATCTTGATCGCCATCAGCAGGAGCGCACGCCATGAACACTCATACTGCGATTGAGAAATACCCCGCCAGCATACGCTGGCTGCACAGAATCATTGCCTTGCTGATCATTGCCATGATCGCCATCGGCTGGTACTTGTCTGAAATCAATTACGAGCATCCCAATTATCCGGCACTACTGCAAACGCACCGCACGATTGGCCTGCTGTTGCTCCCGTTAGGGTTGGCGCATTTGCTCGCCTATGCCTTTCTGCCGCGCCCGGCGCTCTCTGCGAGTTTGCAACCCTGGGAGCGCGCGCTGGCAAAACTGGTACATATTTTTTTGCTGTATGTGGTGATCGCCATTCCTGTGGCGGGCTATCTGATGTCTGGCGACAAACTGGTCATTCTCGGCGACATTGCTGTGCCCGCCCTCACCGTATTGAACAAAGATTTGCGTATGACACTGTTTGGCGTTCATGAAACGTTGGCGTGGATCACGGCGGGCGCAGTGGCGCTGCACGCCGCCGCCGCGCTGAAGCACCACTTTATTGATAAAGACGATACGCTGAAAAAAATGCTGTGATTGAATGCCTGGTGTCAATGCAGTGCATGATGTCAATGCAATCCCTGATGTTCTTACAATCCTTGATGTTCCTGCAACGCCCACGTCACATGCTCACGCACCAGTGGTGATACATCTGTGCGGCGCTGGTTCAGTGCCGCAATAATTTCTGGTGTGGTATTGGCATTGCCGAGCGCGACAGCGGTATTGCGCAACCAGCCTTCGTATCCGATGCGGCGCAGCGCCGAACCTGCCGTTTTTTCCAAATACTCTTCTTCCGTCCACATAAACAATTCCACTAACTGTGCGCTATCTAGGCCGTGCCTGGGCATAAACGCTTCCTGCTCGGTGCGTTGCGCAAATTTATTCCACGGACAAACTGCCTGACAGTCATCGCAACCAAAAATACGGTTGCCTATCGCTTTGCGAAATGCCATTGGAATACTGCCGCGATTTTCTATCGTCAAATAGGAAATGCAGCGCTTGGCATCGAGTTGATGCGGTGCGACAAATGCCTGTGTGGGGCAGAGATCCAAACAAGCGGTGCAGGTGCCGCAGTGCATGTTTTCTTGTGGTGGTGTCAACGGCAGTGGCAAATCGGTAAAAATTTCACCGAGAAAAAAATACGAACCCGCTTGAGCATTGATGAGCATGGTGTTCTTGCCTATCCAACCCAAGCCACTTTTTTGTGCAAAAGCGCGCTCGAGTACCGGCGCACTGTCAACAAAAGCGCGATGTTGGTTCGGCGCAATGGCATCTAACTTTTCCGCCAATTGCGCCAAGCGTTTGCGCATCAATTTGTGGTAGTCGCGCCCCAGGGTATAGCGCGAAATATAGGCCGACCCATCGGCATTAATTTTGGCAATTACATTTTTATCGTCTTCGGGAAAATAATCCATGCGCACCGAAATCACGCGCAAGGTGTTGTTGTGTAACTGTTCGGGGTGAGCGCGCAAATTGGCGTGCTGTTGCATCCACTGCATATCGGCGTGATAGCCCTGTTGCAGCCAGTGCTGCAAACGCTGTGCGTGCTCCGCGACATCGACATCGCTCACGCCGATTTGCTGAAAACCAAGTGCCTGCGCCCAATCGCGTATCTGCGCGAGCAGCACTTCGTCTGGCGACAGACTGGTCACATCAACGCAAGCCTAAAACGTCCTGCATGTCGTACAAGCCGGCCGCCTGCGTTGGCAACCACTGCGCTGCACGCACCGCGCCGCGTGCGAAACTCATGCGCGAACTCGCTTTGTGAGTGATTTCCACGCGCTCGCCGTCTGCGGCGAACATCACGGTGTGATCGCCGACGATATCGCCCGCGCGTACGGTGGCAAAACCGATAGTGTCGCGGTCGCGCGCACCGGTTTGTCCTTCGCGGCCGTAAACAGCCACTTTGTCGAGGTCGCGACCCAGTGCTTGCGCCACCACTTCGCCCATGCGCAGAGCCGTTCCCGAAGGCGCATCCACTTTGTGGCGGTGGTGCGCTTCGTACACTTCGATATCGACTTCATCGCCCAATACGCGCGCGGCGGTGTCGAGCAATTTGAAACACAGGTTCACGCCGACGCTGTAGTTGGCGGCCATCACCGCACCGGTTTTGCTGGCAGCGGCCAAGACTTGTGCTTTTTGTTCTGTGTTAAAACCGGTGGTGCCGATGACAATTTTTTTCTGGTGAGCTGCACAGAGTGCGGTGTTCGCTACTGTGGCGGCTGGCGCCGTGAAATCGATCAACACATCAAATTGGTGAATGACTGCTTCGAGACTGCCGCTGACGATCACGCCGTTGCGGCCAATGCCGGCCAGCTCACCCGCATCAGCACCAATCAGCGAACTGTCGGCGCGCTCGATGGCCGCGCCCAAAACTGCGCCCGGTGCGACATTGATGGCTTCGATCAGTGTTTTACCCATACGGCCTGCGGCACCGGTGACAGCAATGCGCACGAGGGCGGTGGAAATGCTCATGATGTTGTCCTGCTGGTTGCGAGTGTGCGCATGGTATCAGCTCCCTCTGCTTTTCTGTTCACCGCCGCAGGCTTTCGGTAACATCCCAGCCAATGTCCTGCGCTGGAATCCTGCGTGTATCTCTCTCGCTCCATCATGTTGCTCATCATGGCTGTGTATGTGTTTTCACCGACCGTGTTCAGTTGGATGATCGATCCGTCCGGTGTGTGGTATCGCCCCTACCTCATCTGGATCAGCATTGTGACGGCCACTTTTCTGCTGCAACCGCGCACGCCCGACCACGAAGACGAGCCCTAGCGCGTGTTCAGCTTTAGCACCGAACAAGTGGTTTTACTCGGCAGCAGCGCCTACTTTGGCCTGCTATTTCTGGTGGCCTGGCTCACGGAAAGCGGGAGGCTGCCGAGCCAGCTGATCGACAGCCCCATCGTGCAAACCCTGGCTCTCGGCGTAGTGGCCGGCGCGTGGAGCTTTTACGGTGTGGTCGACCTGTTCAACCAGTACGGCTATGCCGCACTGGCCTACTACATGGGGGCGGGCGGGCTGTTTGTCTTCGCACCGATGCTGCTGATGCCCCTGCTGCGCCTGACACGCACCTACCAACTGAACTCCCTGGCCGACTTGCTGGTGTTTCGCTACCGCAGCCCGTTCGTCGGCGCGCTGGCCACCGCCGGTTTGCTGCTGTGTGCGCTGCCGCTATTGGCATTGCAGATCCAGGCAGTGGCCGATACCGCGTTGATCGCCAGCTACCGCCCTGAACCCTTTGCTGCGCGCCAGAATCTGTTCGCACTGCACGATCGGCTGGCTACGCTGTTCTGCCTGGCCGCCATTTTGTTCGCCTGCCTGTTCAGCACCGGCCGCGAGCGTCACCGCGGGCTGATCGCGGCAATTGCGCTGGAGTCCATCGTCAAAGTAGTCGCGCTGCTGGCGGTAGGCTACTTCGCCCTGCAGCAGGTCTTCGGCGGATTCGCAGGGCTGGATCGCTGGCTGACCCTGCACCCTGAACAGCTGGATGCGCTGTACCAGCCGCCGCAAGGCACGGCACACACGCTGGCCATGCTGTTTTTTCCTGCGGCTATCGTGCTGCCGCACCTGTTCCAAATCGGACTGACGGAAAACACGCGGCTGCGCACCCTCAGCCTCGCCAGCTGGGCTATTCCGCTGTACCTGCTGTGTCTCAGCCTGCCGATACTGCCTATCTTGTGGGCCGGTTTTGCACTGGGCACACCCGTCACACCGGAGTATTTCACGCTGGGTGTGCCGCTGACAGGCGGTCACCCCGCGCTGGCGGCACTGGCCTACATCGGCGGTCTGGCGGCCGCGATTGGCACAACCGTGGTGCTGGCCACTGCGCTGGCCACCCTGTGCTTGAACCACTGGCTGCTGCCGCTGTATCCGCCCATGATCGGGATCGTCAATCTGTACGGCCTGATCATCTGGCTGCGCCGCGCCCTGATCAGCCTGATCATTCTCGGCGGTTATCTGTTCTACCGTTCGCTGCAAAACGGCCAGACGCTGACGGACCTGATCCTGCTGTCTTTCATCGGCAGCCTGCAATTGCTGCCAGGTGCCTTTGCCGTGCTCTACAGCCGCCGCGCCAACCGCGTGGGGCTGATTGCCGGCCTCTGTGTCGGCCTCGCTATCTGGGTCGGCTGCCTGCTGCTGCCCACGCTGTTCGGCTGGCGCCTGCTGCTCATTCCCGTGCTGAATCTGCCGGTGCGCCTGGGTGTAGAAAACTGGAACCAATTGGCCTTGCTGTCCTTTGCTGCCAACTGTCTGCTGTTTGCCGGCTTGTCGCGCCTGACGACGCTCTCGGCCGATGAACAGCGCGCTGTCGAGCAGTGCGCCGCCGATGAAGTGGTGCGCCCGCTACGCCTGGAACTGGATGTGCGCAGCGCACAGGAGATAGGCGAGCGTCTTGCTCCCACGCTGGGCGCTGCTGTGGCTGCACAAGAGCTACAGCGAGCACTCACTGACCTGGAACAGTCCGCCGAGGATACACGCCCCTACGCCCTGCGCCGCCTGCGTGAACGCCTGGAAGCCAACCTCTCTGGCCTGATGGGCGCGGCCGTGGCGCACACCCTGATGGACCGCGAAGTGCCCTACCGCAGTGCGGGCGGCTCACGCCATGAAGATCTGCATTTTGTCGAAAACCGCATCAACCAATACCGTCACCATTTGACCGGCCTGGCCAGCGAACTCGACAAGCTGCGCCACCACCACCGCCAGACGCTAGAAAATCTGCCCATGGCCGCCTGCTCACTGGGGCGCGGCGGCGAGGTCATCTTGTGGAATCGCGCCATGGTGGCGTTGACAGGTATCGCCACTACACAGGCGCTGGGCAACACCGTGGATGCGCTACCGGCACCTTGGCACACCTTGATCGGCCACTTTCTCCACGATGTTCACACTCATGCTCACAAGCAGCGCATCGAGCTCGCTGGCCGCGCCCGCTGGCTCAACCTGCACAAAGCCCATGTCAACCCTGGCGAACCCGGCAACGAGGCCGAAGGGCAGATCATCGTGATCGACGACCAGACCGATGTGCAACAACTGGAACAGGAGCTGCTGCACAGCGAGCGTTTGGCCTCTATCGGCCGACTGGCTGCGGGTGTGGCGCACGAGATCGGCAACCCCGTCACCGGCATTGCCTGCCTGGCGCAAGATATGTGTTACGAGGCCGAACAACCTGCCGTGCGCGACACCGCCACGCAAATCCTCAGCCAGACCGACCGCATCACCCGCATCGTGCAGTCGCTGGTGCACTTTGCCCATGCCGGCCAGCCCACGGACGACGCCACGGCGCGCGTGGACCTGTTTGAGTGCGTCGAGGAAGCCATCCACCTGCTGTCGCTGCAGAAAGACCAGCACCGCGTGCATTACAACAATCTGCTGACACCAGACACCCTGGTCAACGGTCACGAGCAAACCCTGGTGCAACTGTTCATCAACTTGCTCGGCAACGCGCGCGATGCCAGCCCACCCGACAGCCCGATCGATATCAGTGCCCAGCAGCAGGGCGAGCAGTGGGTCGTACAAATTCGCGATTACGGTCACGGCATACCGGCTGCGTATCTCGACCGCGTGTTCGAGCCGTTTTTCACCACCAAACCTGCGGGGCAGGGCACAGGGCTGGGCTTGTCGCTGGTCTATGGCATCATCGAGGATCACGGCGGTCATATCGAGGTCAAAAACCACCTTGAAGACGGCCCCGGCACCAGCTTTTTTCTCACACTTCCCGCCGCCTGCTAGCGGCGCTTGCACGGATATTGTCATGAACTGGCTACAGTGTTTTATCTCGCTGCCGCGCGCGCAGGTCGACGCCGTCGAAGACCTGCTGCTGGCGCTGGGCGCCGCCTCTGTCACCTACCGCGATGCCGCCGATCAACCGCTGTTTGAACCGGGCCCCGGCGAAATAGCACTGTGGCAGCAGGTGGAACTGGTGGGCCTGTTTACCGAGGATTTCCGCGCAGACGAGCTGCGTGCCCAGTTGGTCGCCGCGCTGGGCGAAACCCTGCCGCCAGTGCGTTTTGAGCCGCTGGAGGATCAGGTGTGGGAGCGCGCCTGGATGGAGCATTTCCAACCCATGGCATTCGGGCAGCGCCTGTGGATTTACCCGAGCTGGGCGGAATCGCCCGAGGACGGCAGCATCATTCTGCGCCTCGATCCCGGCCTGGCGTTTGGCACCGGTACACACCCGACCACCGCGCTGTGCCTCGAATGGCTGGACGCGCAAGACCTGCACAGCAAGACGGTGATCGACTACGGCTGCGGCTCCGGCATTCTGGCCATTGCCGCACTGCTGCTCGGCGCCAGCAGCGCCAAGGGCTACGACAACGACCCGCAAGCCTTGATCGCCACCCGCGACAACGCCACACAGAATGCCTGCGCCGATCGTCTGCACGTCACACTGGTCGATACCCACGGCGAAACTATCACCGAGCAGGCCGAGATCGTCATAGCCAACATCCTCGCTGGGCCACTGCGCGAGCTGGCACCTCGTATCGCCCCGTTGGTGCAGCGGGGTGGGCAACTGGTGTTGTCAGGCATTCTGGCCGATCAAGCCGAACCGGTCATGGCCGCCTATCGCCCCTACGGTTTTGTGTTTGAGCCGCCCGCCCTGCGCGAGGAATGGGTGCGGCTGGTTGCCCACCAGCCGTCTTAACGAATCACGCCACAGGCTGTGCGCGCACCGCCGCCGCCCAGCGGGGCAGGGTGATCGGCGTGGTTGTCACCACCGGCGTGAACCATCAGCGCACGCCCTTTCAAGTCTGACAGTTTTAGGCGCGGGGCCAACACAGGTTGTGTGGCGCTACCATTGCCATCGACATACAGCGGCGGCAGATCACCGAGATGGCCATTGCTCCAGGGCGCACCGTGCACACCGGTGTTCTGGGGGTCGTAGTGGCCGCCCGCAGCCCCAGCCGGCACAGACTTGCCGTCTTTCAGCGCCGGTTCGCAGCTGCCTTTGTCATGCACATGGAAGCCGTGCAGACCCGGTGCCAGACCCTGCAGCGCCGGCGTGAACACCAAACCGTAACGCGTTTCGGTAATCGACACGGAGCCGATGGCGGCGCCGACGCCTTTTCATCCACCCAGTGCATGGCCACCGTGGTATCCGCCTGTGCCGCGCTCGCAGCAGACAACAATAAAAACATCAGCAATTTTTTCATGGCTCACTCCTGTATCAACACCGTCACACCATAGCACCGTCACACCATACTGCCATGCCATGCTGACACACAACCCTGTCACACCAGTACTGGCACAAAATTCACCGCACCGGCGACCCGCCTTGCACGATGGCGCAACGGCGGTGACACTAGCACATCGATTCACTTGCACTGCTGTCCATGAAACGCATTCTGATCGTCGAAGACGAAGACATCATTCGCCAAGCACTGCGCAAAGTGTTGGAGCGCCAACAGTTTGAGATCACGGAAGCTGGCAGCGTCAAAGAGGCGCTGCGCCAACAACCGGATCGGTTTGATCTGGTGATCAGCGATTTGCGGCTGCCGGGTGCACCGGGTACCGATCTGATCCAGCACTGCGGCCAGACACCGGTAATCATCATGACCAGCTATGCCAGCATGCGTTCAGCGATTGACGCCATGAAACTCGGCGCAGTCGATTACATCGCCAAACCGTTTAACAACGACGAATTACTCGACACGGTACAGCGCGTGCTGAGCGAAGGCGCGGCGGTAATTTCTCGCAGAGTCGCCCCAGCAC
>CAZZNL010000012.1:0-15408 GCA_964655625.1 uncultured Pseudomonadales bacterium | reverse complement strand
CTTCCCGGCTTGGACATTAGCCGAAGATGATTGGTTTGTGCAGCGCGCAGTGCAGGGCATATGTCGGTGTTTAGTGATTTTGATTGCTCGGCGTATCCGAGTGATAGCTTCGCACGCATTGTGTTTCGTGTGTCGAAAGAAAAAGCACTGGTTCATTACAGTATCAATCAAGCGGCGCGTTTGTTATCGGTGGGCGGTGAGTTGGTATTGGCAGGGCTCAAAACAGAAGGCGGCAAAACCTATCTGGAGAAATGCAGCCGCCTGTTTGGCAATGGTCGCGCGATGAAAAACGGAACGGTATACAGCGGGTGTTTTGTTAAACAAGTTGATGGTATGTGTGCAGCGCTGCTGGACGATCAGGATTACGCGCGCTTGCGTTGGTTGGAGACAGGTGCGTTAGGTTTTTATAGCAAGCCAGGCGTATTTGGTTGGGACAGAATTGACGAAGGCAGTGCTTTTTTGTTGGCGGCATTGGGAGCGGATTTTGTGCAACGCACAGCGCCGCAATCCATGTTGGATTTAGGTTGTGGTTATGGCTATCTCACTGTGATGACTCGGCATTGGCCCTTGGTGCGACGTGTGGCGGTGGATAACAATGCGGCAGCTTTGCGCGCTATGGAAGCCAATGCAGCGCATTACCAGCTGGCTGTGGATGTAGTGGCGGATGATGTAGCGCGTTCATTGCGAGAGTCGTTCGATATCATCTTGTGCAATCCGCCGTTTCATCGCGGATTTTCTGTCGCGGAAGATCTGACAGATCAGTTTTTGACGCAAGCCGCGCGCTTATTGGCCAGTAACGGTGTGGCGGTGTTTGTTGTGAATGGTTTTATCCCTTTAGAACAAAAAGCCGCCGCGTATTTTTCATCCGTGATGACGTTGGCCAGTAATCGTTCCTTCAAGGTAGTTGCTCTTTCAAGGTAGCTGCTCTTTCAAAGTAGTTGCTCTTTCAAAGTAGTTGCTCTTTCAAAGTAATTGTCCTCGCGATAAAGCAGCATAAAAAAACCCCGCGCTTGCGGGGTTTTTCCTCTCTGGGGAAGAGCGGTGCGCATCAAGGGTTCTTGACGCCCGCTCCAAGCACCAAGGGGCGATCAGATTCCAACACTAAACCGAAGCTGGTTTTCTCAAAGACGTTAAACACCATCAACAGGCCGGCGCGCTCGTTGATCAGCTTGACGGTTTCACCGGTGACGGGGTCTCTCATCTTTTCGCCTTCAGCAAAGATGGCAAGTACGTTGCCCACTTCCAGCCCGTCGCGCTTGCCTTTGTCGAGCAACACCACATTCATGGCGCCAAATTCGTTTACACCGCCTTCAATCTCGATGATCTTGCCGTTGATGTCATTTTTTGGCGAGGTGGGATGGAAAATGGCATCAATAGGACGTTCTTCATTGGGCAGCAAACGGTCTTCACCCAGCACTTCGCGTGTGCTGCGCAAAACGCTGAGCTTGGCGATATCGCCTTCTGTTGCTGTCACTTTCGCAGTGCCGATATCGGTTGCTTGTACACCCAGTACTTCGCCGGTTGCCTCATCGGTGTAGATCTTTCCTTTGCGGTAAATGCCGTAGGTGGGAACCTTCTTGTCAAATTCGCCGCGTGCATTAATGGAATCGCCCGCCCCTGTGATCACGTGTCTTTCTGTACCAGCTAGCACATAAGGTGATGCTTCCAGCACGCCAGGCTCAAGCACACGGCTGCCGCTGAGGAAGGGACTGATTACATCCAGCGGGATGGCAGGGATAGGTGGAGCCAAGGGCTCAACGCGGACTTGCGGTTCTAGGCGACCACTACCGCTGCGAGACGGTGACATCTTGACCACGCCGCCGCAAGGATTGGCGCGGGTGACATCCAGTTGTGGCTTGCCGGCAACAATATTCAGGTTGACGGTGTCGCCCGGATAAATCAGGTTGGGGTTGCAGATCTCTGGATTTACATGCCAGATTTTGGGCCACTCCCAAGGCTTCTGCAGGAAGATGCCAGAGATGGCCCACAGGGTGTCGCCTTTTTTGACGACATAGCTGTTGGGGTGGTTGGGGTTTAGCTGAACTTCCTCGGCCAGTGCGGTAACGCTCAGGAGGAGTGCGCCGATAAATCCGATGACGTTCCACTTCAGTGAGTCTGGTTTTAGCATTGTTGTCATCCCATGATTGAAGGCGCAGTACCCGGCGCCTGAGTTATAGCCTCGTGTATACTACGCCCTGAATCTTGGCAACTCAATATCACGAGCCTTATATTGGCTTACGGATCATCACCTTAGCGCCCAAACTTGCCAGATTACTGGAACTTTGTCACAAAACCGCAAACTGTTGCTGAGTCGCTGCGCACTATGGCCCTGTTGGATATCCTCGAATTTCCCGATCCTCGTCTTCGCCAACAGGCCAAACCGGTGGTCAATGTGGATGATCGCATTCGTCGATTGGTCGATGACATGTTTGAGACTATGTACAAGGCGCCGGGTGTTGGCCTGGCGGCGACGCAGGTCAATGTGCATGAGCGAGTCGTGGTGATCGACGTCTCGGAGGACAAGTCCCAACCGCTGGTGTTCATCAACCCAGAGATTACGGTGTTGGATGAAGGTGTGTGCGATTACGACGAGGGCTGTCTGTCGGTACCGGGATTCTACGAGACGGTCACGCGCCCTGAGCATATTCGGGTGCGCGCGCTGGATCGCAATGGCGAGGCTTTCGAGATCGTCCCTTCGGGCTTATTGGCGGTATGCATCCAGCACGAAGTGGATCATCTCAATGGCAAACTGTTTGTCGATCATATTTCCAGCTTGAAGCGCGATCGCATACGCAAGAAATTGGAAAAACAGCATCGTGAAAACGAATAGTTTGCGCATTGTTTTTGCCGGCACGCCAGAGTTTGCGGCGACCCATCTCGCCGCTCTGCTCGGTAGTGCACATCAGGTTGTAGCTGTTTATACGCAACCTGATCGACCCGCCGGGCGCGGAAAAAAATTGCTGGCCAGCCCGGTGAAGCAATTGGCGCAACAAAATGCTATCCCTGTATTTCAGCCGCTCAATTTTCGCGAGCAGCACGAGCGCGATACCTTGGTTGCATTGCAGCCGGATTTAATGATTGTTGTCGCTTACGGATTATTGTTGCCGCAAGCCGTGTTGGATATTCCGCGTTTGAGGTGCATCAATGTGCATGCGTCGTTGTTGCCGCGCTGGCGCGGTGCCGCGCCGATACAGCGCGCCATTGAAGCGGGGGATACCGAGAGCGGCGTGTGCATCATGCAAATGGAAGCCGGGCTGGATACCGGGCCCGTGTTGGTACGCGCGCATTGTTTGATTCGCGACACCGACACCGGTGGCAGTTTGCACGATCGCCTGGCTGTGTTGGGTGCGGAAACATTGCTGTCAACGTTGGCATTTGTCGCTGCCGATAGTTTGTCACCTGAAAAACAGGATGATGCCTTGGCAACTTATGCGCATAAGCTGGGCAAGGAGGAAGCCAAGTTGGATTTTTCACGCTCGGCAGTGGAATTGTCACAACAAATTCGCGCGTTCAATCCTTTTCCTGTCGGTTGGTGTTCGTTGCCGGACGGTGAGCGCCTGCGTGTGTGGCAAGCGCAAGCTGAAGGCGTGGTGCATCACGCACATCCGGGAACCATTTTGTCGTTCGATGCCGATGGTTTGAGTGTTGCTTGCGGAAAAGACGCTCTGTTATTGACAGAGGTGCAGTTGCCCAGTCGCAATCGAATGATCATGCGCGATGTGGTGAATGGGCATTTATTGTCGCTGCAAGTGGGCGATATCTTGACGTGAGCGGCAAGCAAAAAAAGTTAGCCGCCGATGTGCGCGCTTGTGCTGCACAGCTGGTGATAGGTGTTGTGTATCAAGGGCGCTCGTTGAGTGAATTGTTGCCGGCGACACAACAGCGCGTGGCTGAAAACGAACGCGCCTTGTTGGCTGAGCTGGTTTATGGCTGTTTGCGGTATTACTTTTCCTTGGATGTCTTGGCATCCAGGTTTTTGCAAAAACCGCTGCGCGAAAAAGATGCTGATGTGCATGCTCTGTTGTTGCTGGGTTTTTATCAATTGCGCTATATGCGCACACCAGAACATGCAGCTGTGAGTTTGACGGTCGATGCCGCGCGCGCGTTGCAAAAAGAATGGGCGGGTCGATTATTGAATGGTGTGTTGCGCCAATATTTGCGTCAATGTGCTGCACTGGATGCCAGTGTAGAGCAGCACCACAATCATCCTGCATGGCTGGAACAGAGCATTCGCCAGGCTTGGCCAACACAGGCCGATGCCATTTTTGCCGCCAATAATCAGCGCGGCGGTATGAGTTTGCGGGTCAATCGCTTGCAACACACGGCTGAGCAGTACCAAGCGCGGTTGATGGAAGCCGGTATTGTCAGCCTGCGCAGTGAAATGGCGGCTGAGGCGTTGTTGCTGGAAGCGCCGGTGTCGGTTGCGCTGTTACCCGATTTTGCGCGAGGTGCCTGTTCTGTGCAGGATGTTGCTGCGCAGTGTTGTGCACCGCTGTTGCAGTTGCAGGCGGGTATGCGTGTTCTGGATGCCTGTTGTGCGCCAGGTGGAAAAACCGGACATATACTGGAGTGCGAGCCGCAGTTGGCAGCGTTGTTGGCACTGGATAGTGATGCCAGTCGTTTGCAGCGTGTACACGATAATCTGGCGCGCTTGCAGCTTTCCGCTACTGTCATGTGTGCTGATGCGGCCTCTCCCGAACAGTGGTTTGATGGCAAGCCATTTGATCGTATTTTGCTGGATGCGCCGTGTTCAGGCACGGGTGTTATTCGTCGTCATCCCGATATTAAGCATTTGCGTCGCGAGAGTGATATTGCGGCACTGGCGCAACGGCAAATGGATTTGTTGCGCGCGTTATGGGCAACGTTGGTGCCGGGTGGTATTTTGCTTTACACCACTTGTTCTATTTTGCCGCAGGAAAACGAGGCAGTGATCAGTGCTTTTTTACAGCAGCAAGCCGATGCGCGAGTGATGGATATGGATGTAGTGTGGGGTATCAAAACGCAAAACGGCCGACAGTTGCTGCCGACCGCTGTGCATGATGGATTTTTCTTTGCGCGGCTGACGAAACCTGTGTGCTAAGTGCAACACAGGTTCAGCTGGCGCGTAGCCTGATTAAAAAGCAAATTTGTCTTCGCTAATGGCCATCACGGTGTCTGCGCCAGCCAGTGCAGCCGCCGCATGCATGGCTGTGCGCGGCAGGATGCGTGCAAAGTAAAATTGCGCCGTTGCCAATTTGGTTACGTAGAAGCCGTCGTTGTCAGCGCCGCTGCGAATTTTTTCCAGAGCCACTTTCGCCATCTGTATCCACATAAAGCCCAACACGGCATAGCCGGAGAACATGGTGTAGTCGACAGACGCTGCACCTACTTCTTCAGCATTTTGCATGGCACGTTCACCAATTTTCATGGTGACATCGCCCCATTGTTTGTTGACATCAGCCAGCGCGTTGCACAGCGGCGCCAGATCGTTGTCTGCTTTGTTAGCTTCGCAGAATTTGTGAATCAACTTGGTGACGTTGCGCAGCAGTGCGCCGCCGGATCCCATCACTTTGCGGCCGATCAGGTCGAGAGCCTGGATGCCGGTCGTACCTTCATAGATGGTAGAGATGCGCACATCGCGCACGATCTGTTCCATGCCGTGTTCGTGAATGTAGCCGTGACCGCCAAACACCTGCACGCCGAGGTTACACACTTCAATGGCAGACTCGGTGCAGAATGCTTTGGCGATTGGCGTTAATAATCCGAGCAAATCATCGGCTTCTTTGCACTGTTCTTCATTGCTGCACCAATGCGTGCGATCAACCAATTGGCCGCACCAATACAAAAATGCGCGCTGACCTTCGATGATGGCTTTTTGTGTCATCAACATGCGGCGCACATCGGGATGTACGATGATAGGGTCAGCTTCGCCGTCAGGGTTTTTCTTGCCGGTCAGTGAGCGCATTTGCAGTCGTTCGCGCGCGTATTTCAATGCGCCTTGGAAGGAGGCTTCACTGAGTGCCAAGCCCTGTTGTGCTGTGCCGAGTCTGGCGGTGTTCATCATATTGAACATGATTTCTAGGCCGCGATTTTCTTCGCCGAGCAGAAAGCCGGTTGCGCCATCGAAATTCATCACGCAAGTGGCCGAGCCTTTCAAACCCATTTTCTTTTCGATGGAGCCGCAGCTGACGGCGTTGGGTTCACCGAGCGAACCGTCGGCATTGACCAGAATTTTTGGCACGATAAACAGCGAAATGCCTTTGGTGCCTTTGGGTGCGTCTTCAACGCGGGCGAGTACGGCGTGGATGATGTTGCTGGTGATGTCGTGTTCGCCGGCAGAAATAAAGATTTTGGTACCGGTCAGCTTGTAAGTGCCATCCGCTTGTTTGATGGCTTTGGTGCGCAGCAGGCCGACATCTGAGCCGCAGTGCGCCTCGGTGAGACACATAGTGCCAGCCCATTCGCCAGCAATGATTTTAGGAATGTACAGCGCTTGCTGTTCCGCTGTGCCGCCGTGCAGCAGGCAGGTGGTGGGTGCGTGTGCCAAACCCGGGTACATAGTCCAGGCCCAGTTCGCTGCGCCCATCATCTCGCCGATGGCGGTGCCGAGGGAGCTGGGTAGACCTTGGCCGCCGTGTTCAACCGGTAGACTGAAACCCTGCCAGCCGTCGGCGCAGTACTGGTGATAGGCCTCGGCAAAACCGGGGGGGACAGTCACTTTGCCGTTATCAAAATGGCAGCCGACTTCATCGCCCACTTTATTGAGTGGAGCCAGCACTTCCTCGGCAAATTTGCCGGCGTTTTCCAGAATGGCGGTGACAACGTCCTCGCTCAACGCATCGCAACCCTCTAGGGTTTGATAGTGGGTGATGTCCAGCAAGTCATTGAGAACAAACTGAATATCGCGCAGAGGAGGGTGGTAAGCGGGCATGCAAAGAACCTCGTTGTTTGGGGCGGTTTGAATCGAACGTGGTAATTATAGGCGCAGGCAGGCTACTGAGAGAACGAGCCTAGCCGGTACAATGCAGGGCAATCACTGAATGATATGCACATGGCCTCCTCGTTATTGCCCGAAAGACCGTTGGTTATCCTGCCTTCTCTTGCCGCTACCATCGGCCTGGAGGAAGCGGTGATGCTCAGCGTATTGCACGAATTATTTGTACACCGCGCACAGGCGGGCTGGCTGACTGTCGATGAAAGCCTGGTGGCAACTAGCATGCCGTTTTGGCAGCCGCAGGATATTCAGCGCGTGGTGACCAGCTTGCGTGACAAAGGCGTATTGCAATTGCGTTCTGCACCCTATTTGAGCAGTGGGGTGTTGGAGGTTGGTTTCGGCGAAGAAAAAGCGGCATCCTCCGCAAAAAAATCATCGGTGAAAACGCCCAGAGCTGTCGCGCAGACAGGATTGGCTACGCTGGTAGCACCGACATGGCAGCCCGATGCGGAGTCGGTGCGTCAGCTGACGCAATTGGGTGTAGCGCCAGAATTTATTGCACAACAAGTGCCGGAGTTTGTGCGCTATTGGCAGGAGCGCGGTGAAGCGCATCACGCCTGGGGCAATCGCTTTCTGAAACATGTGCAGCGTTTGTGGCGTGAACACGAATTGCACGGTGCGCGTCTGCGGCAGAATGTGGCAATGAGCAGCGAGTGGCGACCGGGACCGGATGCGGTGGAGATTCTCGAGCGCTCCGGTGTGACGCGTGAATTTATTCACGACAGTGTGCCGGAATTTGTGCTGTATTGGCGTGAGCGCGGTGATATGTCGACGACGTGGGACAGCAAGTTTTTGCAGCATGTGCGTCATCAATGGGCGGTGTTTACGGCGAAGCTGGTCAATGATCCGACACCGCGACCTATCAGTGCCGATTGGCAGCCATCAGCTGATGTGTATGATATTTTGCAGATGGCAGCGATCGATGCCGATTTTGCGCGCCAACAAGTGAGTGAGTTTGTGTTGTACTGGAAAGACAGTCGGCAAGTGCATGCAAGCTGGAACAGTAAATTTTTGCATCATGTGAAATACCGTTGGGCTAAACGCCACGAACAACCTTGGCAGGGAGATACCGACGGTTTTATCGCCACCCACACAGACAGGAGTTGGGCAGATGGCCTCTGAAATTTCAACCACAGCAGCGCCGCCAGCGCGCGATGCCGTGGTGGATGCAGTGAACCAGATGTTTGCTGAATTCGCCTTGGTGTACCACAACCAATATCAGAAAGCGTTTTCGGATAAAGAAAAATTGATGTTGGCGAAGCGCTTGTGGTTGTCGCATTTGTCGGCGTATACGCCAGAGCAAATTCTCACAGCGGCGCGGCGTGCTACGCATGAGTCGGAATACCTGCCGACTGTGCGCGGCGTGTTGAAATATTTGGAATCAGGTGTGAATGGCCTGCCGGATGTGCGCGATGCCTACCGCGAAGCTTGTTTACAGCCTTCGCCCAAAGTAGAGCAATCATGGTCGCACCCTGCGGTGTATCTGGCTGGCGCGGAAACAGGATGGTTTGAGTTGTCGACACAATCTGAAAAAGAGTCTTTTCCGAAGTATGAAAAACGCTATCGCGCCTTGTGTGAGCGCGTGGCGCGCGGTGAAGTTTTGCAAATGCCTCCTTTGCCTGCATTGCCGGAAACGGTTGCTCGTCCGCCCATGACAGCGGAGGAGCGCAGTGCAGCGGTGGAAAAAATGCGTCGCGAATTGGGGATGTAAAGAGTCAACACAATAAACAATTTTAAGACACAGGAGTTATGGCGTGAGTAAATCGGAAATTATCGACGTCGATTTTCTTGTGATAGGCAGTGGCGCGGGCGCTTTAACCGCCGCCATTCGCGCCCACGATTTGGGGCTCAAAACGCTGGTAGTGGAAAAGAGCGCTTATTACGGCGGCACCTCGGCGATGTCGGGCGGCAGCATCTGGATTCCCAACAATCATCTGATGGCGGCAGCGGGTGTGGAAGACAGCGAAGAAGAGGCGCTGACTTACCTCAAAACCATCACGCAAGGTGAGGTGGATGAATCGCGCTTGCGCACTTTTGTACGCAAGGGGGCGGAGATGTTGGCTTACTTGGCTATGCGCGACGATCTGCACTGCGATGCCTTGGCGGCATACAGCGATTACTACCCGCACGTGCCTGGCGCAAAACCAGGCGGTCGCACTTTGGAGGCCAAGCGGTTTTTGACGTTGAAACTGGGTTGGGATTTGCGCAAATTGCGCGCGCCGCACCCGGCGTGTACAACATTTGGTTTGCTGCATATGACAGCTGCCGACGCGTATTACGCCGTGCACGGTGATCCGCGTGCCACATTAAAAATGTTGCAGAACCTGGCTTTGTATCTGTTGGGATTGCCATTGCGTTTGATTGCACCACGCAGCACACGCGTCACGCTGGGCAATGCGCTGGTTGCGCCGCTGCGCTTGGGTTTGA
This sequence comes from uncultured Pseudomonadales bacterium, assembly GCA_964655625.1. Classification (GTDB taxonomy): domain Bacteria; phylum Pseudomonadota; class Gammaproteobacteria; order Pseudomonadales; family UBA7239; genus UBA7239. Next base: position 6,008 of record CAZZNL010000012.1, on the reverse strand, counting down.
AGCGGCGCGGTGTGCCATTGTGGTTGCGCAGCCCAGCCAAGGAATTATTGGTAGAACAAGAGCGCGTGGTGGGCGCGTTGATCGATCGTCGCGGAAGCTGTGTGCCAGTGCGCGCTCGCAAAGGTGTGTTGCTGGCAACCGGCGGTTTTGAAAATGACCCGTTACTGCGTCAACAGTATTTGCCTAAACCGACCAGCACGGATTGGTCGGCAGCTAACAAACACAATACGGGCGATGCACTGAAAATGACGGCAGCGTTACATCCTGCTTTGCGGTTGATGGATGACGCGTGGTGGACGCCCGGCGCGCGCGTGCCGGGATCTGCACCCTGTCACGCACTGGTGTTTGAAAAAAGTATGCCGCACAGTTTATTCGTCAATAGTCGTGGACAGCGTTTCGTCAACGAAGCTGCACCGTATATTGATGTGGTCAACGGTATGTATGCGAATCAGAAAAATGGCGAACAGCAAGCTGTACCGTGCTGGATGATTTTTGATGCGCATTATCGTCAGCAAACGGCAGTGGCTGGTGCAATTTATCCATCCACCATCATGCCTGACAGCCGTGTGCCGCAGCGCTATTGGAACCGATTGTTATTCAAAGCGGAAACATTGAAGGCACTGGCGGAGAAAATCAGTGTAGATGCACAAGCACTGCAAGAGAGTGTGCAGCGTTTCAATGGTTTTGCGCAGACAGGAATCGATGAAGATTTTGCGCGCGGCGGCAATGCATCGGATCGCTACTATTCCAATCCGCGCTGTCAGCCCAATCCCAATTTGGGGGCATTAGAGCAAGCGCCGTTTTACGCCGTGCCTGTGGTGGCGGCTGATATCGGCACCAAAGGCGGTTTGTTGACTGATGCTGAGGCGCGCGTGTTGCGCGAGGATGGTTCAGTCATTGAAGGATTGTTTGCTTGTGGCAATTGTTCAGCAGCCGTGATGGGACGCTCTTATGCGGGAGCCGGTTCCACCTTGGGGCCAGCGATGGTGTTTGGTTTTGTGGCGGCAGAAACAGCGGCAGGTTAGAGCATTGTTTCTTTGTGTTACGGTTGCCGGAGTTGTTGCGTGTGGGCGTTATTGGGGTGAGGGTGGTTATGAAAATATTGCGATTTGTTAGCGGCGTTGTCTTTTCGCTGAGCGGTGTGGCAGTGCAGGCGAGTGCGCCGGGGACATTAGACCCGAGTTTTGGTGGCGGCGACGGCGTGGTGCTGACGGGGTTTAATCCCGTGGATGCCAGTGCACAGGCTGTGCTGCAGCAGCCGGATGGCAAGTTGGTTGTTGCTGGCTGGGTGAGTGCGACCAATCCGTCTACGGATGAAAAGCGCATGATGGTGGCGCGCTATCACAGCAGTGACGGTACTCTCGACACCGCGTTCAGCGGCGACGGAGTGATGCAGATTAGCTACGACGATGGCATTCGGGCGCAGGCGTTGGCGCGGCAGTCTGACGGTAAATTGTTGGTGGCAGGTTGGGCGCGTCATGTGGGCAGCAATGACAAATTGGCCGTTGTGCGCATCAATGCTAATGGCACGCTGGATACTTCATTTGGTAGTAACGGTATTAGCACGGCAGACGCCGGCCCCACCAATGCGCGGGCGTTTGCTGTCACTGCACGCAGCGATGGCTCGATCTGGGTGGCAGGTTATTCCAGCCAGGCAGGCACCAATGGCGATGATTTCATGTTGGTGCGTTTCAAAAGTAATGGCGCGCTTGATACGGGGTTTGGTAGTGGTGGCGGCATCTTGACAGATATTGGCCATGGCACCGATCGCGCTTATGCATTGCTCAAACAATCTGATGGTAAAACAGTATTGATGGGCGAAAGCGCCGTGCTAGTAAACAATGTGCCTGTTGGGCGTCATTTCGGCGTATTGCGTTTCAATAGTGATGGTTCACTCGATAAATCTTTTTCTGGCGATGGCAAGCAGACAACCGCATTTCGCAGTAGTGACGATGCCGTTGCGCGCGCGGGTATTCAGCAGAAGGATGGTCGGTTGGTTGTGGTGGGTTCTAGTGCTGCCACCAGTGGCGGAGATCGTGATATTGCTATCGTGCGTTATTTGAGCACGGGTGCGCTGGATTCCAATTTTGGCAACAACGGCAAAGTGCTCACGGATATTGATGGTGATGATGATGTGGCCACCGGCGTTATCCAACAATACGACGGCAAGTTGTTGGTAGCAGGCAATAGCAGTGATGGCAGCAGTGTGTTGGTGCGTTACCACCAGAATGGCTCGCTCGACAATACGTTTGGTGTGGGTGGCAAGTTAGTCACTGCGCTGGCGGGATCATTAGTGCTGAATGGCATGGCGGAACAGGCTGATGGCCAAGTGGTTGCAGTGGGTGCGTCGTTTGCTTCGGGCAATTATGTATTGGCGGTGTTGCGCTATCTGTTTGATGACGATGATGGCGATGGCGTCATTGATACGGCGGATAATTGCCAATATGTACCCAATGCTGATCAACTGAATTTTGATGCCGATGCACAAGGCGATGCCTGTGATGATGATGACGACAATGACGGTGTGCTGGATAGCGAAGATGCTTTTCCATTAGACCCGACAGAATCCGTAGACACGGATGGCGATGGCATAGGCAACAATGCTGATCCTGATGATGACAATGACGGCGTGCTGGATGGCGATGACCCTTTTCCATTGGATCCTTTCCTGTTGAATCGCATTGTCGGCGGCAAAGGTGATATGGCGGGGTACAGCGTTGCCAGGGTGGGTGATGTAAACGGTGATGGTTTTGCTGAGGTATTGGTGGGTGCGCCGAAAGCCGATGTGGTGTTGCCAGCACAAACAAAAAAATCAGCGGATGTCGGTGTGGCGTATCTGGTGGATGGAAAAGCCTTGGTGGTGTTACAGACGTTTTCTGGAGAAGCCAAAGGTGATGAATTTGGCACCGTTGTGGTGGCCTTGGGTGATATCAATGGCGACACCGTACCCGATTTTGCGGTAGGAGCGCCGAAAGCGGATGAGTTGGACGCGGTTACAAAAAAAATACTGAAAAAAGATAGCGGCAGTGTGAAGGTGTATTCCGGCGCCAATAATGCAGTTCTGTTGGCTTTAAAAGGTGCAGCGGCTGGTGATGGCTTTGGTGTCGCACTCACAGCGACAAACAGCAACATACTGATCGGTGCGTGGAAAGCCGATGTTATTGATCCGGTAACGACAAAAACGCTCAAAGATGCAGGAGTGGCCTATCTTTATGACACGGCAGGCACCTTGCTGAATCCTTTTACTGGTACAGCGGCGGGTGATTATTTTGGCTATGTCGTGACGAGTGGTGCCGATCTCAATCATGATGGTGCAACGGAATGGGCTATTGGTGCTTATCGTCACGATCCACTCGATAGCCTCACCAATAAAATGAAAAAAGATGCAGGCAGTGTTTATGTCTATCAGAGCGCGCCGCCGTACACATTGGTGAATCAATTGAATGGAGATAAAGCCGGCGATAACTTTGGTTTTGCAGTAACTTCTGTCAACGAAGGGCAAGATGCATTCCGCGATTTGTTGGTGGGCGCACCAAAAGCCGATGTTGTGGTGGGCAGTAAGAAGTTGGCAGATGCTGGCAAGGTGGCGTTATTTGCAGATAACACCGGGGTTGCGTTGTATACACAATCGACAGGTACGCCGCAGGCAGGTGAGCGGTTTGGCAGTGCAGTGGCTGCCGTCGGCGATGTCGATGCCAGTGGCACAGAGGCCTTTGCGGTGGGCTCGCCAAAAACGGATGGTGTGACAACGGAAGGCAAAAAACTTAAAGATGCCGGTTTGGTGACTGTGCGCAGCGCAGCGAGTGCAGGTGCAATAGTGTTTCGCGTTACGGGTGATATTGCCAAAGGGCAAGCCGGTTTCTCTGTCGCAGGTGGCGGTGACTACAATAACGATGGATACGATGATGTGCTAATCGGATCACCGTATGCGATGTTTAATCAATTAGCAAAAGCAGGCATAGCCGAAGTGATTTCTGGCAAAGAGGCGTCTGAAGCTATCCCTTGATTTTTTGGAATTAAAAGTAATGAAATATTGGTTAATGAAGTCAGAGCCGGAAACGTTTGGTATTGAGCATCTCAAGAAAAGACCCAAGCAAACGGAGCCTTGGGACGGTGTGCGCAATTATCAGGCGCGCAATATGATGCGCGATGAGATGCAGGTGGGCGATAAGGCATTTTTTTATCATTCCAATTGTGCTGAACCGGGCATTGTCGGCATTGTCGAAATTGTTAAGGCGGGCTATCCCGATAGCACAGCATTTGATCCTGAAAGTAAGTATTACGACCCCAAAGCAACTGCGGAAAATCCGCGTTGGTTTCGCGTGGACGTGAAGTTTGAACGTCAATTGGATAAGGCAATTTCGTTGGCGGAGTTAAAGCGGCATCCGGCTTTGGAGGGTATGGCCGTGCTGGCGCGCGGCAGTCGTTTGTCGATCACACCTGTCACAGCACAGCAGTGGCGATTCATCACGGCATTGGCGCACTGATGGCTGCCATTGCACCATCGGTGGTCGAGCCGTAGACTGGCTGCTCCCTTTATTTCACTGGAATTTATCGCGCGATGCCATCATCAATCCCAGCTGATTCTGTGGGTGTCGTTGTTCCGCAGCAGATGGATTTTGCTGAGCCGGTGACGCTGTCCTCGGGTCGCACCTTGACCGGTGTGCGTATCGTGTACGAAACCTACGGCACCTTGAATGCAGCACGCAGTAATGCAGTGCTGATTTGTCATGCGCTATCGGGGCATCACCACGCGGCGGGCTATCACAGTTTGGAAGATGAAAAACCGGGTTGGTGGGATTACTACATCGGCCCAGGTAAGCCTATCGATACCAACCGTTTTTTTGTGGTGAGTTTGAACAATATCGGCGGCTGTCATGGCAGCACGGGGCCTGCTTCAATCAATCCAGAAACCGGCAAGCCTTGGGGCCCTGATTTTCCGCGCTTGCGAGTGCGCGATTGGGTAAAGACGCAAGCCATGTTGATGACAGCATTGGGCATTGATGTGTGGGCGGCAGTGATCGGCGGCAGTCTCGGTGGTATGCAGGCGATGCGCTGGTGTGTGGATTATCCGGATCGCGTGCGCCACTGCGTGGTCATCGCTTCAGCGATCAAACTCTCGGCGCAAAATATTGCCTTTAATGAAATTGCACGGCGCGCCATCACCTCCGACCCTGATTTTCACGACGGCCGTTATTTGGAGCATGGTACCGCGCCGCGAAGCGGCTTGGCCATTGCGCGTATGGTGGGGCATGTCACCTACTTATCCAGCGATGCCATGAGCCAGAAATTTGGCCGCGATTTGCGCAGCGGCACATTTGCCACCGGCGAAGAAGCAGATATCGAATTTCAGGTGGGCAGTTATTTGCGCTATCAGGGCGAAAGTTTTTCTGATCGTTTTGATGCCAATACTTATTTGTTGATGACACAGGCGCTGGACTATTTCGATTTGTCTCGCGATTACAATTATGATCCCGCACAATCGCTGCGGGCCACCAACAGTCGCTTCTTGGTGATTTCTTTTTCTACGGATTGGCGTTTCCCACCGGAGCGTTCGCGCGAAATTGCCAATGCCCTGATTCGCGCCAACAAATCTGTCAGCTATGTAGAGGTGGACTCGGAGTACGGTCACGATGCGTTCTTGATTCCTATTGAGCGCTACCAGCAGGTATTTGCTGCGTATATGCAGAGTATCGAGGTTTGACAGCATGCGTATAGATCTCTCTATTTTGCAAGAGTGGGTCAAGCCAAAATCACAGGTGTTGGATTTGGGCTGCGGTGGCGGAGAGCTATTGGCACGCTTGGCAGCGGAAAAAGATGTTGTCGGTTACGGTATTGAAATCGACCATGAGAAAATTACGCGCTGTATTGAAAATCGCGTCAGTGTGATTGAGCAGGATTTGGATGCTGGGCTGAAAAACTTTGCAGATGGCAGTTTTGATACCGTGGTGATGTCACAGACTTTGCAGGCAGTCAGTTACCCGCATCTGGTGTTAGAAGAGATGCTG
>CAZZNL010000011.1:6765-16377 GCA_964655625.1 uncultured Pseudomonadales bacterium | reverse complement strand
GCGTAAGACGGCATCATTTTGAGGATCTCTTCAAACGCCACGCGACCCTCCATGCGTGCCAAGGCGGCACCCACACAGGAGTGGATACCAAAGCCGAATCCCATGTGGTCGCGATTATTGCGCATGAGATCAAAGACTTCAGGATTCTCATAATGGCGCTCATCGCGGTTAGCAGAGACCAGCAGCATGCCCACTCGCTTGCCGGCAGGAATAGTCACGCCGTGCAGCGTGACATCTTCGGTAGTTACCCTGCCGATCAGCTGGGTTGAGCCCTCCATGCGCATCGTCTCCTCTACTGCTTTGCCGATCAGCGTTGGATCCGCCACACACTGCGCCCGTGCATCGAGCTGGCGAGCCAACGTCACGGTCATATTACCGATCAACTTGGTAGTGGTTTCATTGCCGGCAATACCCAGAATCATCAGAAAGCCGATCACATCTTCGTGAGTGATCTCCCCTGCACGCTTGGCTTCCAGGATCAGACTCAATAAATCGTCCGATTCCAAGTGCTTCTCACGTTCTTTGACGAAATCTTCGAAATACTGCGCCATGTTCAGATAGCTCTCGGCGACAATCGGCGGCATCTCCATCACACCATCCTCGCGCTCTAACAGGTTATCTGTCCAAACACGGATCTGGTCGTGATCGGTTTCCGGAATTTTCAGCAGCGAACCGATGACATACATCGGCAGATAACAGCCGAAATCTGCCACCGTGTCGATACTGCCGCGATCGCGAAAGGGCTCCAGCAATTTGATGGTTTTGGCGCGCGTCATCGGCTCCAGCGATACGACACGATCCGGCGTCAGCACGCGGCTGATCACCTTGCGCGTGCGGGTGTGCTTAGGCGGCACCATGGTGATGACCATCGGGTAGCCTTTGGCCGCATCAGCCTCCAGCGCTACCCCATCCTCACTGGAAAAGCGCTTGAAGTCGCGCATAGCCATCTGCACGTCATCAAAACGACTCAGAATGTAGAAATCACCACTGGCATCGTAATGCACAGGATCGTTATCCCGCAGTGACTTGTAGTAGGGATACGGGTTGTCATGTACATCGTGAGAATAGGGGCTGTACAACTTGATGTAGTCTTTTTCGAGCACGTCCACGCAGATTTCCTCGGCACAAGTTCAGGCGACCGGAAGATACTAAGGGACGGCAGATAAAATAGTCAAGCAAGCTTGACCAAATGCCATGCTATGCCGGCACGCCGCCTGTCAAATAAGCTGCTTGCGCTCGTTTGAAGGGGGAATGTTCAGCGCCTCCCGATACTTGGCCACAGTGCGCCTGGCCACGTTCACGCCCTGCTGTTTCAGTAGAGACACAATCGTACTGTCCGACAGCGGCTTGCGTGTATTTTCCTCGCTGATCAGCTTGCGAATCATCGTGCGGACAGCGGTTGAGGAGCACTCACCACCGCCTGCCGTACTGACATGGCTGGAGAAAAAATATTTCAACTCAAATAGGCCTTGTGGCGTGTGCATGTATTTCTGGTTGGTCACTCGCGAAACCGTGGATTCATGCATGCCCACCGTCTCCGCGATACTGGCCAACACCAGCGGCTTCATCGCCTCTTCGCCGTACTCCAGAAAACCACGCTGATACTCGACAATGGCCGTTGCCACTTTCATCAAGGTTTCATTGCGACTTTCCAAACTTTTCAGAAACCAGCGCGCCTCTTGCAGGTGGTCGCGCAGGAACGTGTTATCTGCCGACGAATCTGCTCGCCGCACCAACGAAGCGTAATCTGCATTGATGCGCAACCGCGGCGCGATATCGGGATTCAACTCCACCACCCAACGCGACTTTTTCTTGCTGACATAAACATCTGGCACCACGTACTCTGTTTTACCTGAGTCAATACTGGTGCCCGGTTGAGGATTGAGACTTTGGATCAACGCAATTGCTTTTTTCAGCGTATTCTCTCGAATATCTGACTTGCGCATCAGCAATTTGTAGTCGCGCGCTGCCAGCAAATCCAGATAATCAGACACAACTAATTTTGCATCCAACAGCCACGGTGTATCTTCATGCAATTGGTTGAGCTGTATGAGTAAGCATTCACGCAAATCGTGCGCGGCCACACCTGGCGGATCAAACTGTTGCACGCGATGCAGCACTGCCAATACTTCATCCAACTCCAAGACATCCACTTCCTGTGCTACGTCTGCGTCCAACATCTCCCACTGCGCCAGCAATCCCTGAAAAATATCCTCTGCACTGACATCCAAAAATCCACTAGGTGATACCGCATCAATAATCGCCAAAGCAATCACGCGGTCGCGGTCTGACATCGGTGTCAGATTGAGTTGCCATAACAAATGATCTTGCAATGTTTCCGCTGCACTGTTGTGACTTTCAAAATTGTAATCATCGTCGTCACCAGCACTGCCACTCGATGAACTACTGCCTGTTTGGTAGACATCATCCCATTGACTATCGACGGGCAGCTGCTCAGGAATATGCTCATCCTGCCAGCTGTCTTCTGTTTCAGTGTAGTGATCCGGCTCGCTGAAATCCGTGGTATCGCGCAGGGATTCGTCGCGCAATTCGACAAAAGCATCGACATCATCTTCCAGTTCCAGCATAGGATTGGACTCCAGCACCTGCTGAATTTCCTGCTGTAATTCCAGCGATGACAACTGCAACAATTTGATCGCCTGTTGCAGCTGCGGCGTCATCGCCAGCGATTGGCCGAGCTTGAGTTGGATAGACGGCTTCATCAGGCAATCACTGGGGAATAGTGTTGCTTCAAATAACGAAACAGCTTGCGGGCTGCGGCGGGCGGCTTGCCCTGCTCTGTCTCGCGCCGCACATCGCGCAACAGTTGACGCAAGGTTTGACTCTCCGTGCCGGGAAAAACTTTCAAGACTTCGCCGATTGCGTTGTCGCCTTCTGTCAGCAAGCGTGTACGCCAATGCTCCAGTGCATGCAAGATTTGATTGGCTTCGCGACTGCCCGCTTGTGTCGCTTCGAAAGCGCTCTGTATTGCCACAATATCCGCCACGCGCATCAATTTGCCGACCAGCTGCAAATGCCGTCGGCGCGCTTCATGCTGCGTCATGTTCTGTGCTTGCAACAGGGTATCTAGCAAACGCTCGTCCAACGGCATACCGCGCAATACATCCGGCTTGAGTTGCAGCAATTGTTCGCCCAACGCTTGTGCAGCAGCCATCTCGCGCTTGCGCTGCGATTTACTCGGCCGTTCAAAAAATTCATCAGACAGCGCGCTGGTCATCAGAAATAAAACCACGAAGCCAAGCCGAGAAAGGCAAAAAATCCCATGCAGTCTGTGAACGTGGTGAGAATCACACTGCCAGCCAAGGCGGGATCAACTTTCATTTTTTTCAACATCAGCGGCAGCAACACACCCGACAGCGCAGCGACAATCATGTTGATCACCATCGCTGCACCAATAATGCAGCCCAGTTTAATATCACTAAACCACAGCGCCGCCACTACGCCCACTACTACAGCCCAAATCAAACCGTTGAGCAAACCGACAACCGCTTCCCGACTCAGCAGCCAACCTGTGTTGTGGCGCGACAACTGCCCCATCGCCAAGGCGCGAATCACAATCGTCAACGTCTGCGAACCAGCGACACCACCTTGCCCCGCCACAATTGGCATCAACACCGCCAGCGCCACCACTTTTTGAATCGTACCTTCGAACTGTGCTACTACCCATGACGACATAAAAGCGGTGATCAAGTTGATACCCAACCACACCGAACGCAACGGCACGACCTTCAAAGTCGGCGCAAAAATATCTTCTTCTTCCGTCAAACCGGCCATGCTCATCAACGAGTGATCGGCCTCGTCGATGATGACGTCGATCACATCATCAACCGTGATTCGCCCCAACAATTTGCCCTGCGCATCCACCACGGGTGCAGTAATCCAGTCGTAACGCTCAAACAGATTGGCTACTTCACTGGCGGGCATGTCGGCAGCAATTGACAGCACATCCGTCACCATCACTTCACGCACGCTGACGGCGGGATCTGTGGTAAGCAATTTGGCTATCGGCAATAAGCCCACTAACTGATCGTCATTATTGACCACGAACACGCAATCCGTCGTCGGCGGCAGCTCTTTGTGCATGCGCAGATAGCGCAATACCACATCCAGCGTCACCCGTGGACGGATAGTGATGGTGTCGGTATTCATCAGACGACCGGCAGTGTCATCGTCGTAAGACAGAATCTGCTCCACACGCTGGCGATCCTGCTCGTTCATCGAGGACAACACCTCCTCGATCACCGCATCCGGCAGATTCTCCAGAATGTCGGCAATATCATCGTCATCAAGCTCGTCGGTAATTTCAGCGACCTGCTCCGCATCCATGGTTTTGAGCAACTGAGACTGGATCTCTTCATTGAGCCACGTGAGCACCTCGCCCTGCCGATCTTTGTCCACCAGTTGCAGAATGATCTGGCGGTTGCGCGGAGGGTTCGACTCCAACAATGCCGCCACGTTCGCCGTGGACAGGCCATTGAGCATGTGCCGAACCTGCATGAACGTACCGCTGGACAGCGCTTCATTCAGCTGTTCCAGCTTTAGTCGGGTCTGCTGTTTGTCGAGTGCTGACGACATGAGGGCAGTCCATGAGAGGGTTTCAGGCGGGCGCGCATTCTAGCAGGCGGCATGGGGGAATACATGGCCGCCGCAATAACCTACCAGAACGCAAAGCTATCCTTACTGGATTTTTTCTTGCTCGCTGAACATATTTTCAAACAGCGGTGACGACAGATAGCGCTCGGCAGAGTCCGGCAGTACCACTACCAGCGTTTTGCCTGCGTGTTCAGGGCGCGATGCCACCCTTTCAGCCACAGCCATTGCCGCGCCACTGGAAATGCCGGCCAAAATACCTTCTTCTTTCATCAAGCGATGCGCCCACAGCATGGCCTCGTCATCAGACACAGCCTCCACTGCATCCACCATCGACAAATCCAGGGTCCCCGGAATAAAACCTGCGCCCAAACCCTGAATCTTGTGCGGGGAATGCTGCGGCGGTTTACCTTCCTTCGCAGCGCGAATCATGTAGGAAGATGCGGGCTCCACCGCGACCGAAACAATAGGCTTGCCCTGTGTCTGCTTGATATAGCGCGACACCCCGGAAATAGTGCCACCAGTGCCGACACCGCTGATCAAAATATCAATGTTACCTTCCGTGTCGCGCCAAATTTCTGGGCCAGTTGTCTGTTCGTGAATGGCTGGATTGGCCGGATTTTCAAACTGCTGCACCAGCCAATAATGCGCGGGATTGCTGGCGACTATGTCCTGCGCTTTGGCGATGGCGCCGCTCATGCCCTTGGCGGGTTCGGTCAACACCAGATTGGCACCCAACGCCTTCAGCAACTGTCGCCGCTCCAAACTCATGCTGGAAGGCATAGTCAACGTAATGCCGTAGCCTTTTGCTGCAGCGACAAACGCCAAGGCAATACCAGTATTGCCGCTGGTCGCCTCCACCAGCTCCATGCCCGTCTTCAAAATACCGCGCCGCTCTGCGTCTTCAATCATGCTGGTGCCGATACGACATTTCACCGATCCAGCAGGGTTACGGCTCTCCAACTTGGCGTAAATATTGTGTGCAGTGATACGATTCAACTTGACCAACGGTGTCTGGCCAATGCTTTGCGGATTATTCTGAAACAAGCTCATATCGTGCCTCCCGATCCAATCAAACAATTATTCCACCCAGCGATAATGCCACACCGGTTTTGTTGTCACACCATCACCAACAGGTGGTGTGATTTCTTCTTGCCACTGTAGCGATTGGGACAATTCAAGCAGACTGCGAAAACTCTCACGCCCTTTCACTTCCACATCCACCACGACTACTGAACCATTGATTTGCGTAGCGATAATACGCTGCACGGCATCCAGTTTTTCCAGATACTGCCGTAACGCCATGAATGCAGAATAAGTGCGCACATTGTCGATTTGCAAACGCAACTGGGCACTACCACCAGTGTCGGCAGCGACACTGCTGCGATAACTGGCAGACAAGAATTCCGCTGACGAGCGCAGAGCTGCGTCCACCAGCAAGGGCAGCGTTGCCGCATGAGTCTGCAACGCCTGTTCCTGATTTTTGAAGTGCAATTTCCATTGGCCGCTCCAGCCCTTATCGTCGCCACCGCGCACACTGCCCAACAACAGCGCATTGGCACCCTGCTGTTCTGCTTGCGGCATCAATGCCGCAGCATCCAAACTCTGCGCAGCAGCCACCACGGTGATATCAGCATCAGCATTATCTTGCAGCAGCAAAGGCACACCGCGATTATTTCCCAAGCGCTGCAAAACAACTTTGTCATTGTCAAAATGCTCACGCGATGGCAACCAGTGATTTTGTGCATCCATCATCAGCAACAATACTTGCGGTCGCTCCAAAGGCCACAGAGGAATCCCGGCCTCTTGCAACATCTTTTCCACGACTGCTTGCGCAAACACCATTTGCAAACGCCACATGGGCGCGCTGTTCTTTACTTCAGCGGTAGATGGTTCTTGCACATAAGCAAACTGTGCCAGTGCACTTTCCGGTCTGTGCAGCACACCATTGATTTGCGCATTGCCATCCAGACGCTGCCCACTCAATCGCTCCATCACCAACAACAATCCCTCCCGCTCTGCGGCAGTTCGATCAGCTGCCGATTGGCTGGCGACCGGGATCACGGCGATATACGGATTTTCCAGCCGCGCGCCATACGCCAAATGACAGGACAACATTGCAGCAACAAGAACAGCAAACAGTTTCATAGTGACAAAACGCTCAAAACGCGAAAAGAAAGCGGCGGTCAGACTGCTACAATACCGCCGCCAATACAAGGATAGACGCATGTCGGCACGCACACCTTTTCATCCCATCCTGATTGCCACTCTACTGCTGGCGATTGTCGTACTGTGTCTGCCTGGGTGGTGGCCAGCCAGTGGCCGCGTGGATTTTCTCTGGCTAGATCGCCTCACCGCACAACAAGCCCAGCGCGAACAGGCGGATGCGCACATCGTGCTAGTCGATATCGACGACTACAGTTTGCGTGCGATGGCCGACACAGTCGGTCGCTGGCCGTGGCCGCGCGCCACCCACGCCGAGCTGATCGAATGGCTGCTGGCTCAAGGGGCACAGGCAGTGGCGTTTGATATCTGGTTCAGCGAACCGGACATTCAACGCCCAGAATTTGACCAGTATTTAGGCGAAGTGCTGGATAAACACGACAATGTGTTTCTACCTACACTGCTCATGAACAGCCTGCATCCGGAACAATCAAAACACTTCAGCAGCTATCCCACCAATCTGCCACTGCGAGCCAGTGCGCAGGCCGATCCCAATGCACGCGGCGACCTGTTACTGCCAGCCATGGGTTCACCGAATAAATGGCGTTTAGGGTTGATCAACTTTGTCGCCGACGACGATGGCATTGCGCGTCACTACCAGTTGTTCCGTGAGCAACAGGGCTGGCAGCTGCAGTCTCTGCCGTTGATCGTAGCAAGCCACCTCGGCATCGACAGCAGTCACACCCCTACATCGCTGCGTATACGCTGGTTTGGCAACGGCGCCGATTCACCCTACACGCGTTACAGCTATGCCGACCTGTGGGCGCAAGTGCAAGCAGGCCAGCCGCTCGACCTGCGCGATAAAGTCGTGTTTGTCGGTGCGACCGCTGCCGGATTGCACGACCTGCGCCCCACGCCACTCAATGCACAGTATCCCGGCTTGTACCTGTTGGCCAACGCTTTCGATAACCTGAAAAACCAGCAGTCGCTGCAATACGCTGCCTGGTATGGCCTGGTTATCGGATTGCCGTGGCTGGCGTGGTTGTTCTGGCGCCTGCATCGACAAAAACCGCTGCTGGCAACGGTTTCGCAATCAGCCTTTATCGCCGTCCTGCTCACCGCTGCGAGCCAAATTGCCATCAGCCAACACCTGCTGCTGCCCTTGATCACCCCCACCATCGCCAGTCTGCTGTTATTGGGTGCAGGTACGGGGCTGCGCTACTGGCAAGAACATGCGGCCAAGCGTGCGGCTATTGATTTGTTCGGCCGTTTTCTCGATCCCGTGGTGGTGCAGCAACTGGCCGAAGAAGGACTGAACGAGCAGACGCAGGCGAGCAAAAATTGCGAGATTAGCGTGCTGTTTTCCGATATTCGCGGCTTCACGTCCATGTCCGAAAAAGCCAGTGCTGCCGAGATAATGACGTTGCTCAATGCCTACTTCACACGTCAAGTCGGCGTCATTTTCAAGAATCACGGCACCTTAGATAAATTTATCGGCGATGCCATCATGGCGTTCTGGGGTGCACCGCTGCCCGACGAACAACACGCCATCCACGCCGTCAGCGCCGCACTGGATATGGTCGATGCGCTGGAAGGATTCAAACAGGAACACCAGCTGGAAGGCTTTGACGTGGGTATCGGCATCCATTCTGGTCCTGCTGTCGTCGGTATGCTGGGCTGTGAGCAGCGACTGGAATACACTGCCATCGGTGATACCGTCAATCTGGGCAGCCGCCTGGAAGGTGTTACCAAAGGCATTGCAAGGATACTGGTGTCGCAAAGCACACGTGATTTGTGCGGCGACCGGTTCGACTTTATTGCACACGGCTCCTGTACGGTGAAAGGCCGCGAGGAACCCGTCTATCTCTACGAGCCCAGGAGGAAAGCCATATGACACTCAGCAAATCCCTGACACCACTACTGGGCAGTGCCCTACTGGTGTCTGCACTGGCGGCACAAGCCGATCCGGGTCAAACCACGGTCGCAACGGAATTGAAGCAGGCGCCGGATGCCGCCAGCGCCACCCTCAGCAAATTGAATGCCGGCCAAGCGGTACAGATCGGCACTCGACAAGGCGCGTGGTACCAAGTCAAAACCCCGCAAGGCGAAGGCTGGGTGCGTATGTTGAACGTTCGCCTCGGCAGCGGCGTTGTGCGCAATGGCGACTCTGCCATGAGCGGACTGGTGGCACTGGGCGCGGCTTCTCGCAGTAATACTACGGTTGCCACGGGCGTCAGAGGCCTGTCGCGCCGCGACCTGGAACAGGCGCAGGAGGACTTGGCAGAAGTCGCCAAGCTGAACCAGTATCAAGTCAGCGCCGAAGAAGCGCGCCAATTTGCCCAAGCAGGCGGCCTGCCCGCCCCCAGGAGGTAAGCCATGCGCACTCTCTCCGCATTCAAATCCCCACTGATCACCGGTTTGGCCGTTGTGCTGGCTACTCTACTGCTGACCAGCTGCGCAGCCATGCGCGGCGTGAATGTCGGTGGTTACGATCTCACGCCACTGGCCGATGCCGGCGACAAACTCGCCAAAAGCACTGCTGGCACCTCTGAACAAGAAGAAGCCGAAATGGGTCGCCACATGGCCGGTACCTTGCTCGGCGCTTCTAAACTGTCGCGCCAACAGCAACAGCAGCGCTATGTGAACCGCGTTGGACGCTTGCTCAGCCTGCACAGCCCACGCCCGCAGCTGAATTGGCACTTTGGTGTATTGAACGATGATGACGTCAACGCTTTTGCTGCACCCGGCGGCTATGTTTTTGTCACTAGCGGTCTGCTGAATATGTTGGACAGTGAAGCGCAACTGGCTGGCGTGTTGTCACATGAAATTGCACACGTC
>CAZZNL010000011.1:0-6755 GCA_964655625.1 uncultured Pseudomonadales bacterium | reverse complement strand
GGCCGACGGTCTTCTGCAGGGCCGACGCAATCTCGGCGCGGCTGTCGATGTCGGCGCATTCGTGGGATCGGCTGCCACCCAAGGCAAGATGTCTGGCACGGAGCGTGAATTCGCCGAGCGTGTTGTCAATGCGTCAAAGCAACTGTATGCGCGCGGTCTGGATAAAAGTGATGAGTACGCTGCCGATCAAGCCGCATTAGAAACCATGGTAAAAGCGGGCTACGACCCTTATGCCTATGTCGTGGTGATGCAAAAACTGGAAGCGCGTGCTGCAAAAGACAGTGCCATGGCACTGCTGTTGCAAACGCATCCCAGCCCGACTGATCGTTTGGAGAATATGAGCAGCACACTGGACACTATGCACGTCCCTGCTACTGCACAAACACTCGACAAACGTTTCCAGCAAAATATTCGTTAATCGCGCGTGTAGTCATGGCAGTCGCGCAGACTGCCATGACGTGCACTAGCTAACGAGCGCGAAACCAACGCACATCCAACGAATATTTATCCACCAGTTCCACTACATCCAATACCAGCGCGAACAAGGCCATACGGATCACCACGCCATTATCGGCCTGACGAAAAATGGCTAGGTTCGGATTTTCATTCAAATCATTATCCAGCTCATTGGCCTCGGCGCGAGAATCGCGCGGCAATGGATGCATGATGACGGTATTGGGTTCGCAATACTGCGTATACACCTGCTGATTCAGACGAAATTTACCGCGATACAAATCCGCTTCCGCTTTGCTGGAAAAGCGCTCTTCTTGGATGCGCGTGGAATAGGCAATATCCACTTTGCCGATGCTAGCCGCCAGCTGATCTGTCTCTACTACACTAAGACCCGCACTGCGCATCATGTCCACCAGTGCCGGCGGCATCGCCAATTCTTGTGGCGAAACCAATGTCACTTGCACCGTCGGATACAGACAGAGCAACTTGCACAAGGAATGCACAGTGCGCCCGTATTTCAAATCACCAATCATGGCGATACGCAATTCGGACAGACCGCGACCGCGCGATGCAATTTCTTTACGAATGGTATACAGATCTAACAGCGCCTGACTGGGATGTTCATTCGCACCATCACCACCATTGATTACTGGCACACGACTGGCTGCTGCAAATTCCGCCACAGAACCCGCTTGTGGGTGCCGCATACAAATGACATCGCTGTAGCCTGACAATACGCGCGCGGTATCGTGCAGCGACTCACCTTTAGCTAATGAAGTGGATTCAAAGCCCGTAGTCTCGCGCACATTACCGCCGAGCAAATTGAACGCACAACCAAAACTCACCCGCGTACGTGTGCTGGGCTCAAAAAACATATTGCCTAAAATGGCTCCCTCCAACACGCGCGTCACCCGTTTGCGCTGTGCATACGGCTCCATACGATCTGCCACTGCAAAAACATGCTCTATATCCGCCCGCTCAAACTGAGCAATCGACAAAATATGTGATCCGGGAAAATGCATCAATCAACCTCCAACGCCCATGCTTGCAGCTCTGACAATAGCGCCATCTTATCTGGCTGCTGTATATAAAGTTGCTCCAATTCGGCAATGCGAGACAAAAAACTCTCTTTCGTTAACCAATCATCACTGATTTTGTGGTGCAGCCGATACTGACGGAACTCTAGCCACTGCGCCCTTTCCTCATCCGACAAACATTCTGGAAAGTTTCTGACTCGATAACGGAACAACAATTCATTCAGACGATCATCTTCAAAAACAAAATTATCTGCCATCAATTTCTGCGACGATGCTTTGCGTACCGTATCTTGCACCTGCTTATCTTTTCTACCCACAAAACCGCTGTAAATTAAAAATTCAGCATCGTGCACAGCCGCCTCATAGGGCTGCTGAAAAACTGTATTTAACTTCGCAACAATATTGGGAAGCTGTTGCTTGATCAACTTCCAATGGTGTCTACATACATCCCGGTCTATTCCCAAACGATCTTCCGTCTGTGCATCCAGCCAAGCCACCGGTGCCAACATGGGTGATTTATTTTTATGAACTGTTTTTACCGCAATACGCTCTACACCCTCGCCAAGATCTGCGTTCGCGGTAAATAAACGCTGGCGAATCTCGTCTGCCGACAAATCTATCAGGGACACAGGATCCTGCATCAAATCAAACACCACAACGCCATTACTATTGGTCGGATGCAACATCAATGGCATCACTAAAGCCGTCGATAAACGCTTGCCGCCCAATTTCCCCGAAGTATGCAGCACTGGTACATGCCCAATCAGATCAAGCCATTGCGCTGCAAAGTCTTTACTGCGCAGCTGAAACGCATGCTTGTAAAATTCCGGTTGCGCTTTTTTTAACAATCGTGCCATAGCAATGGTGGCATATACATCCACTAAGGCATCGTGCGCACCGACATGCTCAACACCATTGGCCGCCGTCAACGCTTCCAGTTTCATTGTGGGGTTGCCCTGCGCATCCAACGGCCACTCGATCCCCTCTGGGCGCAGCGCACGCACCATGCGCAATGTATCCAACAAATCCCAGCGCGAATTACCGTTTTTCCATTCGCGCTCATAGGGATCATAAAAATTGCGGTACAACAGCTGCCGTGTAAATTCATCATCAAAACGGATGCTGTTGAAACCCACACCACAAGTGCCTGGACGCGCCAGTTCATGCTGAACCACTTTGGCAAATTCACGATCGGACAAACCGTGCTGACGACAATGCTGCGGTGTGATCCCTGTTATCAAGCAGGCTGCAGGATCAGGCCAGCTGTCTTGAGGCGGCTGGCAGTACACCATTACCGGCTGGTCGACTATCTGCAAGTTTTCATCCGTCCGAATGCCGGCAAATTGCGCAATGCCACACCAGCGGGGATTCATCCCGAAGGTTTCGTAGTCATACCAAAAGAGCGTCGTTCCCATGCTCGCTCACTCCACCAAGATGCGCGCAGTCTACCGTACCCACTGAAACAAACAGACAAAAAACGTCGGGCATAAAAAAACCCGGCAAGCCGGGTTTTTTTGAACTGATGTATCTGGCAATTATTGTGGCAAGCCAGTAACAACAGCTTCGATACGACGGTTTTCTTGGCGACCAGCAGCAGTGTCATTGCCAGCAACAGGCTCCAGTTCACCGCGACCAGAAGTTTCAATCGCTTCTGGGTTTACGCCTTCTTCAACCATCACCTGCTTAACCGCTTCAGCGCGACGCTCAGACAAACCCTGGTTGTACGCCTCAGAAGCGGTGCTGTCAGTGTGACCAACGATAGTGGCCGTGCTGCCTGGGTTAGCCTTCATTGCTTGGGCAACAGGCACGATTTCAGCGCGGTCAGCAGCGCGCACTTTGCTCTTGTCAGTGTCAAAGTGAGCGTGCAGGGTTTTGGTCATAACTACTGCAGGAGCTACTTTTTCTGGCTCAGGCTCAGCAACTGCTTCTTCGTGAGTACCGAAGTGGTAGTTCAGCGCCAATGTTGCCAGTGCATCCAAGTCATCATCGTGATCCTGCCATACCAAGCTCTGTACAGAAGCGCGCATTTCCAACTGGTCAGTGAAGTAGTGCGACAAACCCAAGCCCAAGCCTACCGCCATACCGTTATCAGCGTCGTGGCTTTCCATGTTCAGGTTGTTCACGCTGGCCAAGGCCAACAACTGTGTTTGCTCGCCCCACAAACGGTATGCGCCGGTGATAGAAGTCACGTCAACTTCGTTTTGATCAACGGTGTCGTAGTAAGACAGCTCAGCAGACCAGTCTTGGTTGAAGTGGTAGCCCAATTGGCCACCCACGGTGTTACCGCTGTTGTCGCCGTAAGCATAGCCAACGCCGAGACCCGCATAAGGATGCGCGTCTGCTTGTGCAGCAGCGCTGATACCCAAAGCCAGGGCAGAGGCAGCAAAAGTAGCGATCAGTTTCTTCATGTTGAGTTTCTCCTATGAAACCTTTGATATAAGTAAGAGCATTTTTACAGGCCGAGCACACATGTGAAGAAAACGTGAACTCGGAGAAAACGAGCGCAGGTTATTACAAATTCCCCATCATTACCAGCGCAATATCCATCTTTTTGAGATGCCATAGCGGATGCGTACATGGCTACAATGATCGTAACCGTTTGAAATGTTGGAGGAACATCTGATGACGCTAGGCAGCTGGAACCCAGCCGACGGCAGCGAATCCGTCTCTCACACCATTGACGCCGAGGTGCTAGCGCGCTGCGCCGCTTTCGCTGCGGCCGCACAATGGCAGGACTTACCTGCTTGGGAGCAACAACTGCCGCCAGGCAGCAGCAGCATGATGAAGCTGGGCGCGCACGACTGGGCTCCACTGCTGGAGCCTCTCGATGAGTCTACCCTATTGAATTTAATACATTTTTTTACCATCATCGAGCAGCAACTCCCCCACTGGCACGGCGGCGACAAGTCACCGGTTATCTGGATTGCCCGCCACCTCAAGAAGCACGGCAAACCTTTGGCACGCGACACCGTGCTATGGATCAAAGCCAACAGCGACAATCGCTTTCTGCCCAACGGTCCCGTCCTGTAAGTCATGCAAGCACCGCACTTCCTGATCATCGGCACCCAGAAAGGCGGCACATCCAGCCTCTACAGCGCACTGGTTCAGCACCCTCAGATTCTGCGTGCCACCCGCAAAGAAGTGCATTTTTTTGATCAGCACTATGGCCGCGGCTACCCTTGGTATCTCAAACAATTTCCAGAGTGTAGTGATAAGCAGATCACGGGCGAAGCGTCTCCTTTCTATATGGCACATCCACTGGCTGCCCAGCGCATTGCCGAGCACTGCCCCGACATCAAGCTCATCGTGCTCCTGCGCAATCCCGCTGACCGCGCCATTTCACACTACCACCAAGAGTTCCGCCGCCACCATGATCCGCTGTCACTCAGCGATGCATTGGCTGCTGAACCAGAGCGCACACAGGCAGATTGGGCTGCGCTCGCTGAGGGCAAGTTGCTCACCCACAGTGCCGCCCAGCGCTTTAGCTATCGCCGTCGCGGACATTACGCACAGCAGCTGCAGCCTTTTTTCCATCTCTTCCCTCGCACACAGTTAGCCATCCACAGCAGCGAACAGTTTTTTCAGCAACCCCTCAGCTTGCTTCCCCATATTTATCACTTCCTTGGTGTGGACACTGCTTTCCAACCAACGGATTTGTTGCCGCGCAAGCCCGGCAACTACGGGCAAGCAGACCAGGCTGTACGTCAGTCACTGCTGCAGTACTATGAACCCCACAACGAACAACTGTTTCACTTGCTGGGTCAACGCTTTGACTGGCATTAAATTTACCCACAAAAAACTCATCCACCACAACGGAGCAACACCATGAGCAGCGGATTGATTACCTTGATTATTGCCCTCGGCATTGCGATTTATCTGATTATTCTTTTCAACAAACTGGTCAGCCTGAAAAACCGCTACCAGAATGCTTTTGCACAAATTGATGTGCAGCTGAAACGCCGTTACGACCTGATCCCCAATCTGGTTGAAACCGCCAAAGCGTATATGGCGCATGAAAGCAAAACCCTGGAAGCCGTTGTCGAAGCGCGCAATGTTGCCTATGCGCAATTAAAAGCGGCATCCACCAATCCGGCAGATGCCCATGCCATACAGAATTTGGGAAACGCAGAAACCCAACTCGGCGGCGCACTCGGCAGACTCAATGTCACGATGGAAGCCTACCCTGATCTGAAGGCCAACCAGAACATGATGCAACTGTCTGAAGAATTGACCAGCACCGAAAATAAAGTGTCTTTCGCGCGCCAGGCCATGAATGACGCCGCCACCGAATACAACACGGCACGCCAGTCATTTCCGGCCAATTTGTTGGCCGGCCTGTTCGGCCACAACAAAGACATGGCTCTGCTGGAGTTTGAAGATCACCAAGCAATCCAGGCTGCCCCCAAAGTCAGTTTCTAATTTCTTCTGATTGCGCACGATGAATTTTTTCCAATCGCAAGAGAATGCTCGACGCCGTACGGGCTGGCTGGTTGCGCTCTTTGTCTTGGCCGTCATTGGTTTGATCGCTTTAACGCAGCTGCTAGTGATGTTTTCTCTCGGCTACGGCAACATCTCTTCTGTCACACAGAACGGATGGTTATGGAAAAACTTTTCTTGGCAAACACTGGGAATCATCACCGGCGTTATCACCACGGTCGTGACACTGGCATCCCTGTTCAAAATGCGGCAACTCAGCGCAGGGGGATCCGTTATTGCTGAAATGCTGGGCGGCACCCCACTGGAACGCATCAGTGCGGATTTGCATGAACAGAAAATTCTCAACGTAGTGGAGGAAATGGCTATTGCTGCAGGCGTACCAGTGCCGCCGGTTTACATTCTGGAGGAAGCATCTATCAATGCTTTTGCCGCAGGGCATGATAGTCGCGATGTTGTCATCGGTATTACACGCGGCGCCATCCAGCTGCTATCACGCGATGAACTGCAAGGTGTGATCGCCCATGAATTCAGTCATATCTTCAATGGCGATATGAAAATGAATCTGCACTTGATGGGATGGTTGCACGGCATTTTATTTATCGGGTTGGTCGGTCGTTTCCTGCTTGACTCTCGTACCAACAACAGCAACAAAGTAACAATTTACCGCAGCTCCAGCAGGCGTTCCAAGGATACCGCCAGCCTCGCCTTGTTAGGGATCGGCTTGATCATCATCGGCTATATCGGCACTTTTTTTGGCAAACTAATCAAGGCTGCCATCAGTCGACAGCGAGAATTTCTTGCCGATGCCTCTGCCGTGCAGTACACACG
>CAZZNL010000010.1:5911-17457 GCA_964655625.1 uncultured Pseudomonadales bacterium | reverse complement strand
GTTGCACACAGCACAGAAGCTGGCCGCCGAAAAAAATGTCTATCGCCTGTGCGAAATGATTCTCTCGGAAGCACAAGACATTACCGGTGCCGATGGCGGTACATTTTATCTGGTGCAGCAAGACAACAACGGACGCGACCAACAGCTCGATTTCGTTATCGTGCGCAACCATTCTCTCAATATCGGCCTGGCATCGCATCAAGGCAAGACCATTGGTTTACCTCCCGTGCCACTGTTTGTGCAAAACGCTGCCGGTGCGATTCGCAATGAACACAATATTGCCGCTTGTGCCTACCATCAGCGCAGTATGATCAATGTCGCTGATGCCTATCACGACGATCGTTTTGATTTTTCTGGCACGCGAGAATTCGATCGCAAAACCGGCTATCGCTCACAATCGTTTCTGGCTGTGCCACTGATCGGCGACAGCGGTCGCATCATTGGCATCATGCAATTGATCAATGCCAAACACGCAGACACGCTGGCAGTCATTCCATTTGACGATGAGCTGGAGCCCGCTGTTCACGCCCTGTCGGTGTTTGCCGCCATTGCACTCGACAACCAGATGCTGGCCGAGCAGCAAAAAGACCTGCTGATTGAATTATCCGCTGAACCCAATACCCGCGCTTTGATTGAACGCATTCTGCATGAAGCAAAATTACTGACCAATGCTGACGGCGGCACGCTGTATTTATTGAAAGATGATTTGCAGTCGCCTCGTCTGGAGTTTGCACTGGTTATCAACGACTCCTTGAATTTCAACATGGGCGGCATGCACGGCGATACCGTCACACTGCCGCCTGTGCCATTGTACAAAGATGACGGCAGCGAAAACCTCAGCACCGTAGCCACCTGTGCCACCTTGCAGCGCCGCATCGTCAATATTGAAGATGTCTACAGCAACACCGAATTTGATTTTTCCGGCACGCGCACTTTCGACATCAAAACGGGGTATCACTCACAATCTTTTCTCGCCGTGCCATTGCTCAATCACGAAAATGATGTCGTTGGCGTGCTACAGCTGATCAACGCCCGCGATCCAAACACAGGCGAAGTCACGACCTTTTCTGCGCGCACCGAATCGCTGGTGGGCGCACTCGCCTCCTATGCCGCTATCGCACTCACCAACCAGATTTTGGTGCAAGAACTCAAGAACCTGCTGGATGCCTTTATTCGCTGTATTGCACAAGCCATCGATGCCAAATCACCGCACACATCGGCGCACTGCCAAAAAGTGCCGGTGCTGATGGAAATGATCGCCCAAGCTGCCAACGACGACGACACCGTGTTTAGTCACTTCCAACTCAACGACGATGATTGGTATGAGTTGCGCGTCGCAGCATGGCTACACGACTGCGGAAAACTGGCAACACCGGATTCCGTGCTGGATAAATCCACCAAGCTGCATTTAATGTCCGATGGCATCGACACCATTCATGTGCGTTTTGCCAGCTTGCGCCAGCAAAAACTGGCAGCTTTCTATCAATCTGCCTTGGAAAATCCAGCCAAGCAACCTGCTTTACAACAGCAACTGGATGCTGAATTGGCACAACTGGAATCTGACCGCCAATTTATCGCCACAGCCAACAAGGGCGGCGAGTTTATGGCGCCGGAAGCCAAAGCGCGCGTCAAACAAATTGCCACACTGCAATGGCTGGATGCAGACAATCAACCGCAACCCATGCTCACAGAGGATGAAATCTACAACTTGTGTATTGAGCGCGGCACGCTGACACACGAAGAGCGACAAGTGATCAACAACCACATGGCTGTCACCATCGACATGTTGGAATCGCTGCCGTTTCCCAAGAAATTGCGCCGCGTGCCGGAGTACGCCGGCGGTCACCACGAAAAAATGGACGGCAGCGGCTTCCCACGCGGCTTAACGCGCGAGCAACTGTCATGGCCTGCCCGCATGATGGCCATTGCCGATATTTTTGAAGCACTCACCGCACGCGATCGCCCGTACAAAAAACCGATGCCTATCAGTGTCGCGCTGGGCATACTGCGCAAAATGCGCGACGACAATCATATTGATCCCGATCTGTATGAATTGTTTGTGCGCAGTCGCGTGTGGGAAAAATACGCCCGGGATGCACTGCTCCCCGAGCAGTTGGACATTACCGATGCCAGCGCATTTTTATCTACAGCGACAGCGCCGTGAGCGTGTGGTAGTGCAACCGCGCAGCGTATTCCGTCGAAGGTTTATGCGCGTGCTGCACATCGGGGCGCGCCGGTAATTTTTCTGATAGCAGACGCGACACCCAGAAGCGCGTCGCAGCCAATTGCAAGACAGCCTGCCAATGCTGCTGCTCGGCGGCCGTCAAAGGTCGATATTGCGTATAAGCCGCCACGATGACTCGATAGCGCTCCATATCGAGGCCACCTTCCGGCAGTGCGCACCAGTCGTTAATAACAATGGCGAGATCCAGCGCCAGCATATCGGTGCAGGCGTTGTAAAAATCGATAACACCGCACAGTTGATCACCATCGAACAAGGCGTTGTCATGAAACAAATCGCCGTGAATCAAGCCAGCTGGCAAACCCAATTCCCGCAAAAATATTGCATTGGCAATTTGCGACTGCAGCACAGCTTGTTGCGCTGCAGTCATATAGCCACTCAAACGCTGCAAGGCATGCTGCAACCATGCGGTACCGCGATGGTTGGCGCGCCGCTCTGGATATTGCTCACTGAGCGCATGCATGCGACCGAGGAATTCACCGATGGCGCGACACTGCGCGAGCGTCATATTGCGTGGGTGTTTCCCAGACAAGCGCGGAAACAACAGTGCCGGCTTGCCCGATAGCGTATGAATAATAGCGCCATGATTATCGGTCAGCGCATGCGCAACCGGCAGATCGCGCTCAAACAACCAATTCATCAAACGCACAAAGAATGGCAATTCGTCAGCTGTGATTTCTTCGAACAGCGTCAGAATCCACTGCTGCTCACCACTTTGTAAAAAATAAGTGGAATTCTCGATGCCGTCACTGGCACCTGTACAAGTTGTCAGATTGCTGATGCCATAACGCTGCAACAGCAACTGCAACTCCCTGTCATCCAATGCCGTATAAAAAGCCATAGAAATCTCGTCAATTAGCGTTTGTGATTAAAAATCGCCCCAGCGATATTGCAACACACTGATGGCCGCCAACGGCGCTGTTTCTGTGCGCAGCACTCTCGGCCCCAAGGTTAAATTGCTGCAACCGGCATGCTGCGCCACGGCAATTTCTGACGCTGACAAACCACCTTCCGGCCCAACCACCAGCAATACGCTGCGCGGCACAGCCTCGATTTTTTTCAGCGATACATCGCTGCGATGATGCAGTACAAAACGCTGCTCACTGACATCTTGCACCAGGCAATCTTCCAGAGACATGGGCGCATGCAATTGCGGCAACCGCGCACGACCACTCTGTTCACAGGCCGCTATCACTATTTTTTGCCACTGCTCGGATTTTTTTTGCCAGCGCTCAGCAGACAAGCGCACTTCAGTGCGCTCGCACAACAGTGGCGTTATCGCACTCACACCCAACTCCGTGCTTTTTTGCAGCACAAAATCCATGCGCTCACCGCGCGATACACCAATCGCCAAATGGATAGCCAGCGGTGATTCACGCTCAACAACGGCCACGCTATCAATTGTCACCGTCACCTGCTTTTTTTCTATCTGTGTCACTACCGCCTGTGCTTCCACACCTGTACCATCGAACAGAACCAGTGCCTGCCCCACTCTACCGCGCAAGACAACGGCGAAATGGTGCGCGGCATCCGCTGGCAGCAGCAACGCATTGCCCACTGCCAGTGGATGCTCGACATACAGACGAGTCAGACGCATCAGTCGATCAATACTTGTAGCTATCCGGCTTGAACGGCCCTTCAATCGGTGCACCGATATATTTCGCCTGCTGCTTGGTCATCTTGGTAATCACACCGCCAAACCCGCGCACCATGTGCGCTGCCACTTCTTCATCCAGTTTTTTCGGCAACACGGTAACGCTGATCGCTGCAGGTTTCAGCACGGCTTCCAAATCGGCAAATTTGCGCTCATACAAATAAATTTGTGCCAACACCTGATTGGTGAATGAGCCATCCATGACGCGCGATGGATGACCTGTAGCATTACCAAGATTGACCAAGCGCCCCTCAGATAACAAGATCAAGAAATCTTCTTTTTTCTTGCTGCGATACACTTTATGCACTTGCGGTTTGACTTCTTCCCACTGCCAGTTTTTGCGCATGAATGCCGTATCAATTTCATTGTCGAAGTGGCCGATATTGCAAACCACCGCACCATTCTTCAACGCCTTCAGCATGTGCTTGTCACATACATCGATATTGCCCGTGGTGGTTACCACCAAATCCAATGCGCCCAGCAGCCCAGTATCCACACAGTCGGCTTTGCCCGTGTTTTCACCATTTTTATACGGCGATACCACTTCGTAGCCATCCATGCATGCCTGCATGGCGCAGATCGGGTCAATCTCACTGACTTTGACAATCATGCCCTCCTGACGCAATGACTGCGCCGAGCCTTTGCCGACATCGCCATAACCCAAGACCAGCGCTTTTTTACCCGCCAGTAAATGATCAGTACCGCGTTTGATTGCATCATTCAAAGAATGGCGACAGCCGTATTTGTTATCATTTTTGGACTTGGTCACCGAGTCATTGACGTTGACAGCAGGCACTTTCAATTCGCCCTTCGCCAACATTTCCTGCAAGCGGTGCACACCCGTTGTTGTCTCTTCCGTGATGCCGTGAATGTTGTCCAGCATGGCGGGATATTTTTGATGCAGCATCAGCGTCAAATCGCCGCCGTCATCCAACACCATATTGGCATCCCAAGGTTTGCCGTTTTTCAGAATCGTCTGCTCGATACACCAGTCATATTCCTGTTCGGTTTCGCCTTTCCAGGCAAAAACAGGAATACCTGCAGCGGCAATGGCAGCAGCGGCATGATCTTGCGTAGAAAAAATATTGCATGACGACCAGCGCACTTCGGCACCCAACTCAACCAGTGTTTCAATCAACACCGCCGTTTGGATTGTCATGTGAATACAGCCGAGAATTTTTGCGCCTTTCAGCGGTTTTTGTTTGCCGTATTTAGCGCGCAGCGCCATCAATGCCGGCATCTCTGTTTCGGCAATATCCATTTCTTTGCGACCCCAAGCTGCCAGAGAAATATCGGCAACCTTGTAATCGTGTTTTGCTTTCGGCGCTGCTTTGGATGCAGGCATTTTTTTCTTGTCAGTCGACATGCGTCATTCTCCTTGCGGATTCATCACAGAAAACAACGCGGTGGGGAAAGTACAGGCAGCACTCGCCAACCGCGAATCGGGTTTAGCGAGCGCCGTTGACCAGTCGATGACCGGAAAATCCCGAGCCTGGCGAACCGCTCTCAAAGACGGTGTCGTTGCAGCGCTCCTCGGGGATGTGCATTGTAATGGCAAACTCTAACTGACAGAGAGATCTTCCAGCAGGTTGGCGCGCTTATCTTCCAGCAACTGTGCAATTTGGCCATCCAGCAGCATGCGCTGCGTCTGCACAAAGCCATTGATACGATAAAACGGTTTGCCGCCCTCACCGTGCTCTACCGTCAGAATCAGCTTGTCCTGCTCTTGCAGCAGCGCGCCAGCATCGGCGCTGACCGCCAGCTGGCCACTGCCCACCTGCCGACACAACCACTGACTGCGCTGCTCATCAAAAGCCTGTTGGCTATTGCGCAAAATGTCGTTGTCGCAGGGCTCGTGCCAGTCAAGAGCCAAACTCCACTGCAACTGAATACCCAGCTCTTCATCGCGGCATTGCGCCAGCACACCGACCAAGACCTGCGCACAACAGGCGGCGCGCAATAACACTTCGCTCAATTTTTCATTGTCGGCCAGCATCACCAACTTCATACAAGAACCGGAAGCCGGCATGCGCTGCGCGTTGTACAGGCGAGCTGTTTTTTCCACGCAGGTTTGAAAACGGTCCAACACCGCACGCAAACGATCGCGACTCACTTGTCGCTGCAACAGGTCGAGATTATGACACTCCAACAACAGGTACGCTCGGCCACCGCTATTGTTCAACAAGTCCGCCGCCGCATCTCGCAGTGCCGCAGGTGATGGCGCCTGCACGCGTCGCACATACTCCTGCAATTGCACCAACACTTGACGAATGCCGTGATCATCCAGTTTTTCTGGACGCCCCTGACAAAAACTCGCCAACACCGCTGGCGGCACTGTATCAATCAATGCAGCAATCAATGAAGTTTCCTGCTCACGGATATGCCTGGAAAAATATCGACTCAATAACAACAGCAACACCACTTCCAATGCCAGCATTGCAGCCAACACCCAGCGTATCTGGGGCATCAAGCGTTCAATTTTTTCTGTGCGCAGCGTAACCACCACACTGCCACTCATGTTGTCGCCCAAGCCGAGTGACGCAGAGTAATTGTGCAAATAACTCTGCTCCGCCAATTCACTGGGCGTAGCGCCAGCCTGCGCCAATAGCACACTGCTGGCATCGTAAATACCGGCGCTGACTATGGCCGGCGCTTTTAACAGCCGCGCCAACTGTGCCTGCAAAGCAATTTGATCGCGCTGCATCACCGCGTCCAATGAGCTGTGTGCCAATTGCGCCGCCACGGTATTGCCGTAGGCGTCAATGGTTTCATCGATCAGCTGCGATACCCGCGTAAAACAAAACGCACTGACAATCAGCAGGCCCACAGCAAAAACAACACCGTAAGCACCTGTCAGGCGCAGCACCAAGGAACGTTTGAGAAAATCCATCACCCGTCGGTCAGCCTTATCGATCAATGATGATTATTGCGAGAGTTTTGTACGGAAATCTGCTCGTTGAGTGTCCAGAAATCATAAAGAACACCCAATCCAAAAAGACCACAACTCAGCAGATAAATAATTCCTGTAACCCATTTGCCTTGATACATCCTATGCACACCGAATACACCCAGAAAGGTCAACAATATCCACGCCAGGTTGTAATCCACATTTCCACTGGTAAAGCGCCAATCAGCCTCTTTATCCATGCCGGGAATCAAAAACAGGTCGATCAACCATCCCACTCCCAACAAACCCAGCGTAAAAAACCACAGCGTCCCCGTCACCGGTTTTCCATAATAAAAACGGTGTGAACCCAGAAAACCGAATATCCACAATAGGTAGCCGATAGATTTTAAGTGTGTGTCTGGTCTGGTCATGGCTTCACCCATTGGCATGAATCGACATTATATACGCGCGACTGATTAAGCTCGTTTTTCTTCAATTGATCTTTCTTCGGTCAACTTTTCCACCAACTGCCGCAAGCGCTGCGGCGTACCGACATCCAGCCAATAGCCCAAATAGTGCTCGCCGCTAACGTGCTGCTCCGCCATCGCTGGCAACAAAACATCGCGCAGTGGAAACGCGGCACCAGCGCGCGCGCGAAACGCAGTGAACAAGGCCGGGTGCAAAACAGACACGCCACTAAATGTCAGCCCGATGTTTTCTGCACGCGGCTGCACCCTGCCTGCCTGCAATACAAAATCCCCACAGGGGTGATGCTCAGGGTTATTTACCAACACCAAATGCGCTAGATACGGCGCCTGCAAACACTCGCGCAAACCGCTCAGTGAAACATCCGTCCAGATATCACCGTTGAGCAACAAAAAAGGTTCCTCACCCAACAAGGGCAGCGCATTGACGATCCCACCGGCCGTTTCCAGTGGCTGGGTTTCGCGCGAATAACGGATACGCACACCCCAGGCATCGCCCGTGCCCAAGGCCGCCTCGATCATGTGACCGAGATGGGCGGTGTTGATAACAATATCGACAAAGCCTGCCGCCGCCAGCCGCTCGATGTGGCGCACGATCAGCGGCTTGCCCGCCACATCCAGCAGAGGCTTGGGACAGTGATCCGTCAGCGGGCGCATACGCGTCCCCAGCCCTGCTGCCAGGATCATTGCTTTCATGGCAATGCTTTCCACCAAGGCTGTCGCTGACACGCGGGCAGCACGCGCGCCTGCAGCCACTCGACCAACTCCGCCGCCTGCGGATATTGACTGGCCACCTCAAGGGTGTAATGCAACACCAGCGGCAGATCGTGCAAGTAGCCCGCCTTGCCATCGCGCAGCCAGAGGCGCGCAAAAATACCCAGCACTTTGATATGGCGCTGCAGGCCCATCAAGTCAAACCAGCGCAGGAACTGCTCCTCACTCACCCCTACACAGCAATTTTTGTTTATAAGACTTTTACGGTAAGCAAGCGCCCACTTTGATACCTGCTCTGGCGCCCACTGGATATAACAATCGCGCAACACCGACACCAAGTCATAGGTCACCGGCCCAATGACTGCATCCTGAAAGTCGATAGTGACCAGCTCCCCCGGCGGCTGACTGCGCGGATGCAACATCAAGTTGCGCGCATGAAAATCGCGATGCACCAGCACCTGCGGCTGCTCTAGGGCACTCGCCACCAAGCCATCAAAACAATCGTGCAGCAGAGTCTGTTCATGGCGACCCAAGGGCAGATCCAACAACCCCTGTATAAACCAGGTTGGAAACAGAGCCATCTCATCCCACAGGCGCTGGGCGTCGTAATGCGGCAGCGCACCCTCCGGCACCGCCACCGCCTGTAGCGTCAACAACATGTCCGTGGCCTGCCCGTACAAGCGATTGACATTGGTGCTGTTTAAGGCGGGCAACAACAGCTGATCGCCGCAGTCCTCCACCAGCAGGAAGCCGCGCTCAAGATCAGTCGCCAACACCGTCGGCACCCTCACCCCGCCATCGGACAACAAACGGGAAACCATTAAATACTGAGCGCTGTTTTCGGTGGCCGGCGGCGCGTAAACCGCCATCACGGGTGGCGCGTGGCTATCACCGCTGATAACGCGGCAGTAGCGCCGGAATCCGGCATCGCCCGACAGGGGTTGCAGCGCTGCGGCCTGAGCCTGCCCAGGCTGCTGTTTGACCCAGGCCAATAACGCTTCGATCTGCTGCTCTGCTTCCACCGAAAACCCCACTATTTGTCTACCGGCGCATTCTATCCAACCGGCCGCCGACTTGCGCCACAGTGTCGGCAAATCCTTTACAATGCCGCGTTTATTACAACGTCCCGAATGGCCTGATCGCTGCGCCCTGTTGCGCACGGCGTACTGCAGGGATGAAGGCACAGACAGTTATGGAACTGACCCAATGAGCACAACCCTGCGCCCTCTGCGCATTCTTGTATCGAGACAAACCCTGACCGGCCTCGGCTTGGTCTTGGCAGCTGCTACCACGGCACCGGTTGCCCAAGCCAGCGGCTGGGATTGTCGCCTTGATGCGCGCGGCGAGTGGATGTGTCACGCTGGCACCGGCATTACCACCGAAGAAACCGGCGCTGAAGTCACGGCGATAGATGGCGAAACACCAGACAGTGATACCGCAGAAAGCGGCACACAAGACAGCGAGGCGGTGGCAGCCGAGCGCACTGACAGCGATTCAGATTTCGATCAAACAACTGACGCATCTTCACCTAAACATCAGGTGCATATCAGTGACGATTGGGTGCCGCTGGATCAGCTGACTCCAGAACAAAAACAGCAATTGGCTGACAAACAAAAAGAGGAAGCCATTGCCTGCTGTGGCATCTACGTTGATCCAACCGAATCCGGCGATCAAACCGATCCCGATAACGCAGAAATTACTGCGCACGCTGACGAGTCTTACACCGATATCAACAGCGAAACCACCGAACTGAAAGGCAATGTTCAAGTCAGCCAAGGCTATCGCTACCTGCGCGCCGATGCCGCCACGCTGCGCAGAAATTCGCAAGAAGTGGCGCTGAACGGCAACGTCGCTTTGCGCGAACCCGGCCTGTTAGTGATTGGTGATCGCGCCGACATCCAGCTCGGTGAAAAAACCGCGCAAATGGAAAACGCCGAATACTTGCTGCACAAAGCGCATGTTCGCGGCACTGCGCAAAGCTTGAGCCGCAGTGACACCGGCGTGGTCGCCATGACCGATGCCTCCTACAGTTACTGTCCTGTTGGCAGCGACCAGTGGACGCTGAACGCACGCACGCTGACACTGGACCCCAACGACTCCCAAGGCCGCGCGCGCGATGTCACCCTGCGCGTTGCCGGTGTGCCGGTGTTCTACACGCCGTATCTGCAATTCCCGCTCGGCAATCAGCGCATGTCCGGCTTTTTGGTGCCCTCATTTGGCATCGGCGATGACGGCTTTGAAATTGCCACACCGTACTATTTCAATCTCGCGCCCAACTATGACCTGACGCTGACGCCGCGCTACATCAGCGAGCGCGGTTTGATGCTGAGTGCAACTGGTCGCTACATGACAGAACACACACGCGGCAGCATCACCGCCAGCATACTGCCGGGCGATAAGAAAACCGATCCCGGTATCGACAGCGACCGCTGGCTGTTCAGCGCCAGACAAGATGGCGCCGACAAAAAATGGGACAGCATGGTGGACTACTCCGCTGTCAGCGACAGCCAGTACTTCCACGACTTGGGACGCAGCGGTGTGCGCAACATCAACACCGCGCAATTGCGCAAAGAAGCGCAATTTAATTTCCGTCCCGATGACAACTGGCGTTTGGGTGTCGTCGCCAAACAATTTCAAACATTGCGTGACTCTGTGCTCACCAGCAACGCCGCTGATTTGATTGCACTCGGCAAAGTGCCACCTTGGTATAACCTGGCACTGGAGCGCAATCAATTGATCGATCCACATCAAGTTATGCCCTCCCTGTTTGCTGACGGCAACTACAGCTTTGACAACGGCTTAGTCGTCAACCTGCATCAATCGCTAACACGGTTTGATCACCGCAAAGAAGGCGATCTGCAAAACAGCGTTTTCTTCGGCACCAACACCACCGAACTGCCGATAATCGATCCTTTCACCAATGCGCCAACGTACTTGGGTGAACGCGAATTTATTGCCGGCAATCGCTTTAACCTCGACTACAACGTGGCGCTGCCTCTGCGTTCCGATAGCGCATTCCTGACACCGAAAATCGGTGTGCGCCATGTTTCGCAACAACTGGATGAAACCACGCTATACACGCCCGACAGCAACCCATCTGCCAGCGCGATGTTTGCCAGTGTCGACACCGGTTTGATTTTTGAGCGCAACACCAATTTGTTTGGCAACAACTACAAACAGACATTGGAACCGCGCCTGTTCTATTACTACTCCAACCCGGGCGATCAGGACGATATCTACAATTTCGACAGCAACGCTTTGAGCTTTTCTTACGCGCAGCTGTTCCGCGATTATCGCCTGGCAGGTGAAGACTATATTGACGACGCCAACCAAGTGTCTGCTGGCGTCAGCACGCGTTTGCTAAGCCCCTCTACTGGCCGTGAGTTGCTGCGCGTAGGCATCGGCCAAGCGTACTATCTGGATAAACGCGATGTAGTGCTGGCGGATGACCCGCAAACGGCAGACTACGAACGCGACCGCTCGCGCTCCTCTATCGTGCTTGAAGCAGCAGCGCGCCTCACCCGCGAATGGGATATCCGCACTGAAACCCTGTGGGATGAGAAT
>CAZZNL010000010.1:0-5901 GCA_964655625.1 uncultured Pseudomonadales bacterium | reverse complement strand
CGCGCGCAGCGTGAGAGACAATCGCTGGCGCTGCGCTATCGCGACGGTGAAGGTCGCCTGTTCAACACCGGCTATCAATACCTGGAACGCGCCGATGAATGGACGCCAGACTATATTCAAGGCAGCACATCCACCCTACCTATAGTTGGACAAGGCCACTACATCGATCGCACGGTAGAGCAGCACTACGTCTCTGCTGTTTATCCACTCAACAGTCAATGGAATTTGATCGGCCACTGGAATCGCGATGTCACCAACAGCCGCAATCTGGAGGCCATCGCCGGTGTTGAATACAACAGCTGCTGCTGGGCCGTGCGCTTGATGGCTCGTCAGTGGGTCACCAACCGCTACTTTGTCAGCGACGCCGATATGCAAGACATCGATCACGGCATTTTCCTGCAGTTCCAGTTGAAGAGCTTGGGCAATGTGGGTGACGATGTGGAAAGCACCTTGTCTGACAGCATTTTTGGCTACAAAGACCGCTACAAGACTATTGACTGATGGCCTATCTGTGATGCAAAAAAAATCAGCAATCCGCAGCAAATTACTCGTGCGCCACATCGCGTCAGCACTGCTGTCAGCAGCACTGCTACTGGCCTTACCGGTCACGGCACAAACAACCACCGAACAGACGTTGGATAAAGTGGTCGCAGTCGCCAATGACGATGTCATCATGGCCAGCGAGCTCACACTGCAAACGAATATGCTGGCTGCACAAATTCGTCAGTCTGGCCAGCAATTGCCTCCACCTGATTTCTTGCAGCGCCAAGTACTGGAAAAATTGATCGTCGAGAGTTTGCAGTTGCAACTGGCTGAACGCTCCGGGGCCAAAGTGGGCAAAGAGCAATTGGATGCCGCCATCGCCGGCATTGCCGCACAAAATAAAATGAGCGCAGCCGCATTTCAGGCAGCGCTGGCGCAGGAAGGCATTCCCGTAAATATGTTCCGTGAAAATGTGCGTCGCCAAATTATTCTGCAACAAGTGCAGCAGTCGTTTGTTATCAATCGCATTGAAATTTCTGATCAAGATGTCGACAGCTTTCTGCAATCTGAAGATGGCCGCCGACTGGCGATGCAGGCCGCTGCCGAGAAACCGATCAGCCAAGTGCACGCGCGCCATATTTTGATCAAACCGTCTGCGGTGCGCGACGATGAAGAAGTGCAAAAACTGCTGCACAAAATTATCAAGGCCGTACAAAATGGCAGCGATTTTTCTACGCTGGCGAAAAAATATTCGGAAGACCCTGGCTCGGCTCTCAAAGGTGGCGATCTCGGCTGGGTATCCGCTGGTCAAGTGGTGCCTGAATTTGAAGCAGTGATGAATGACACGCCGACCGGCTCCGTCTCCGAGCCGTTTCGCACACAATTTGGTTGGCACATTGTGCAGGCTGTGGAGCGGCGCGATCAAAATATGAGCGAAGAAATTCTGAAACAGCAGGCGCGCTCTATCCTGCGCAAACGCCGCTTCCAGGACGAACTGCCGCGCTGGCTCAAGGAATTGCGCGACCAAGCCTACGTGCAAATTAAAATCTAAATCTGCGGAGCGGCTGCATGAACGCGCCCCTCCCTCTGGCCATTGCGTTAACACCGGGCGAGCCCGCCGGTATCGGCCCGGATATTACCGTCCAGTTGGCACAGCGGGCACAAACCACACCCATCGTGGCCTATGCCGATCCCGAGCTGCTCTTGGCGCGCGCTGCACAGTTGCAGCTGCCACTCACTCTGCACAGCAGTGACACCATAATCCCAGCGTCGCCCCTGCCTGCAGGCGCGCTGTATGTTCGCCCGCAGCACTGCGCCGAACCTGTTACGCCCGGCCGCTTAAACGCCAACAACGCTCACTATGTTTTGCACTGTTTGCAGCACGCGGCGCAGGACTGCCTGCACCAACCGCAGCAGCTGGCCCTGGTTACGGGGCCGATTCAAAAAAGCGTCATCAATGATGCCGGCGTGGCATTCAGCGGTCACACGGAATTTCTGCAAACCATCGCCCAACGCGACAAAGTGGTGATGATGCTCGCCACACCGCGTTTGCGCGTGGCTCTGGTAACCACACACCTGCCGCTGCGCGATGTGCCCGACGCCATCACAGCCGACAATGTGCAGCGCACGCTGGAAATTGTGCATGGCGATTTACAGCGCTATTTCACCGCATCCTCCCCGCGCATTCTGGTGTGCGGCCTCAACCCACACGCCGGCGAAAGCGGCCACCTCGGCACGGAAGAAAAAAACGTGATCGAACCGGTGATGCGACGACTGCAACAGCAAGGCATGCAGCTACTCGGCCCACTGCCTGCCGACACCGCGTTCACACAACACTGGCGCGCACAGGCCGATGTCTATGTCGCGATGTACCACGACCAGGGTTTACCCGTTTTAAAAGCAGACGGCTTTGGCGAAGCGATCAACATTACACTGGGATTACCGTTTGTGCGCACCTCCGTGGATCACGGCACTGCACTAGACTTAGCTGG
The DNA here is from genome assembly GCA_964655625.1 of uncultured Pseudomonadales bacterium. Classification (GTDB taxonomy): domain Bacteria; phylum Pseudomonadota; class Gammaproteobacteria; order Pseudomonadales; family UBA7239; genus UBA7239. The sequence goes on along the minus strand of CAZZNL010000010.1, from coordinate 3,427 downwards.
CAGCGGTCTAGCACAGCACAGTAGCTTGCAACACGCCGTAGACAGCGCCATCAACATGCTGCAGCGCGCAGCGGGAAACAACTGATATGCGTGAGCAATCACCAGCTTCTTCGCCTCATATTCCACGCAAACGCTTTGGGCAAAACTTTCTCCACGATGCGCGCATCATTCAGCGCATAGTCAGCAGCATCGCACCAAAAGAAAACGACACCGTACTGGAAATTGGCCCCGGCCAAGGCGCACTGACCGAAGTATTGCTGACACACAAACCTTCTCTCACCGCCGTTGAACTCGATCGCGACCTCGCTGCGTTCTTGCGCGAAAAATTTGCGGCGCAACCTCATTTTCAACTGCGAGAAGGCGATGCCTTGCAATTTGATTTGGCGGCGCTCGCCACTGCCCCCCACAGCCTGCGCGTTGTAGGCAATTTGCCGTACAACATTTCCACACCACTGCTGTTTCATTTGCTGGCACAACGCCAGTGGATACGCGACATGCACTTTATGTTGCAAAAAGAAGTAGTGCAGCGCTTGGCTGCCGAACCCGGTGGCAAAGACTACGGGCGCCTGAGTGTGATGGCACAGTATTACTGCCGCGTTATTCCATTGTTTGATGTGCCACCCGGCTGTTTTTTTCCGCCGCCGAAAGTCATGTCGGCCATTGTGCGACTGCAACCTTGTGAACCCACTCTTGCAGCGCATGACACCACTTTACTGGCAACACTGGTCAACACCGCCTTTCAACAACGGCGCAAAACACTGCGCAATACTTTGAAGCCCATGGCCACAGAAGAACAAATGCACGCTGTAGACATACGCCCTGACGCGCGCGCAGAAACACTTTCCGTCGCCGATTTTGTGCGACTTGCCAATCAATTATCCGCCGACCGTATCTCGTCAGCCCTCTTATAGGATTGCACCATGTCCGGTATCAGTATTCACGTCAAAACTCACTACCTGGTCGAACACTCTTCGCCGACAATACCGCGTTTTGCTTTCGCTTACTCCATCAGCATCACCAACAATGGCGACGAACCAGTGCAATTATTGCGCCGCCACTGGATCATCACCGATGGCAATCGCAAAGTGGAAGAAGTGCGCGGCGACGGCGTGGTCGGTCAACAACCGTGGATCCCTCCGCATGAAACATTTCATTACACCAGCGGCGCCGTACTCGAAACACCGGTGGGCATGATGGAAGGCAGCTACACCATGCAACGTGAAAATGGCGACACTTTCAAAGCGCTGATCCCGCGCTTTACTCTCGCCAAACCCGGCTCATTGCACTGATATGGCACTGTACGCTGTCGGCGATTTACAAGGCTGCTACCGCGAGTTGCAGCAACTGCTGGAAACCGTTCAATTTAATCCCGCACACGACACATTGTGGCTAACCGGCGATCTGGTCAATCGCGGCCCGCAGTCACTCGCCTGTTTGCGCTTGGTGAAATCGCTGGGCAGCGCTGCACAAACGGTATTGGGTAATCACGATTTGCATTTATTGGCCGTGGCCATGACGCAGGCAGCCAGCAAAAAAATGGATACGCTGGACGAAATTCTCACCGCACCAGATTGCGACGAACTGATGCACTGGCTGCGCCAACAACCGTTGATGCTGATGGATGAACAACGTCAACTCGCCATGTCACATGCTGGTATTTTTCCGAACTGGAATTTGCCACAGGCACGCGCGCTAGCCGCAGAAGTTGAAGCCGTGTTGCAATCCGAGCAGTGCATTTCTTTTCTGCAACACATGTACGGCAATCAACCCGACAACTGGCGCGACGATTTGTGCGGCATGGATCGATGGCGTTTCATCACCAACGCATTTACGCGCATGCGCCTGTGCAATGACGACCCCGCACACAACAATGCGTTAGATATGAAATACAAAGGTGATACCACACAGATTCCCGCCGGTTATACACCATGGTTTCAACGCTTCACACCACCAGTGGGATGGCGCGTACTGTTTGGCCATTGGGCTGCACTGCACGCGCGCACGGGCATCGCCAACATCATCGCTCTCGACAGCGGCTGCATCTGGGGCAATCCACTGACCATGCTGCGCCTGGATGACGGGCAGTATTTTTATTCGACGTAAGCAACGCCCAAGCGTTTTGCCAAACGGTGCAAGTTGCCGCGATCCATTTGTAATTCGCGAGCCACATCAGCCCAAACACCGCGATGCCTGACGAGACAAGCTTCGATCAACTGACGCTGATACTGATCCACGGCTTCTCGCAGCCCCACACCCACAGCAGCACTTGTGTGCGCTACAGGCTGTTCAGGTTGCGCAGAAGTGCTGGACGGCAATCCCAAGTCGGCGACACCGATGGTTAACACGCGCGTGCGCTCGCTGTGACCAGCTTGCGCCTTCAACGCTGCGCGACCGATCAAATGCTCTAACTCGCGCACATTGCCCGGCCAGTCGTAAGCCAACAGCGCAGCTTGTGCATCACTCGATAAACGCAAACTGCGCAAATGAAAACGCGGACGATTTTGCTCCAGAAAAAATCCCGCCAACAACAACACATCCCGACCGCGTTCGCGCAAGGGCGGCACGCGCAGCGGGTACACACTGAGTCGGTGGTAGAGATCGGCACGAAAACGTCCAGCGCGAACTTCGGCGGCGAGATCGCGATTGGTCGCGGCGATGACGCGCACATCCACATGATGTTCGCGATCGGAACCCAGCCTTTGCAGCTGGCCGCTTTGCAGCACGCGCAGCAACTTGGCTTGCACAGCCAGCGGCAACTCGCCGATTTCATCCAGAAACAACGTGCCGCCGTCCGCCAGCTCAAAGCGTCCTTTGCGTTCGGCAATCGCACCGGAAAAGGCACCGCGCACATGGCCAAACAACTCACTCTCAACCAGCGCATCCGGCAGTGCGGCGCAGTTGAGGCTGATAATCGGCTTATCCGCGCGAGCGGACGCTGCATGAATCGCCTGAGCCACCAACTCCTTGCCCACACCGGTTTCGCCGCTGATGAGAATGGTGAGCTCACTGCCGGCAACCAAACTAATCTCCTGCAACAGATGGCGGTGCGCCACACTCTGCCCAATCAATTCCGGAGGATTGCGCTGCCCCGCCGCCGCCCGGTAGGTATCTGCCAGCCGTCGCTCTTCGCGCGCGCGCTGGTCGAGCGCCTCGATACGCTGAGCGGCCTTCACCGTGGCCGCTGCCAAGTGCGCAAACGTGGCCAAAGCAGCAATATCGGCGGGACTGAAGCGCGAGGGATTGAGCGCATCCAGCGTCAACAACCCCCAAGGTACTTCGTCGATAAACAACGGGCATCCCAGACAGTCGTGCACTTCCAGCGGCGCGTGCAGACTCTCAACAAGGCCATCGTAGGGATCTGGCAAGCCGCAATCGCTGCCAAAGTGGGTGGGTTCCCGCCGTTCCAGCAGCGCCGCAAGATGCTGCG
>CAZZNL010000009.1:0-17944 GCA_964655625.1 uncultured Pseudomonadales bacterium | reverse complement strand
ATCCCCGCCTGATCAGCAATCAGACCAAAATCCCAAGCAGCGGCATCAAGCGCGCCATACCAACGCACACCCAGCACTTGCTCCGGCGTACCGGCAGTGACCGCGTAGGGTTGCGCACTGGCAAACTGACTCACATCCAGCAAATCAGCCGCGCGCAACAGTTCGGTGCGCTCGCTGCGCCACTGACAGGCAGGCAGTGCCGCTGCCGATGGCACAGGCTTGCCCAGCCATGCTGCTGCACCATCGGCAAAAATATTGCGCTGATGCGCGCGCAAGTATTCCAGCACTGGAAACAAATGCGGCAATTTGCCCTGCCAGTTCCAATGCAGTGCTCTCTCCGCATCTTTCACGGCAGGCAAATACACTTGGTAGGCCAACAAGCTACTATTTACGCGTGTGCGGTATTCTGCCAAGCGCGCACCCCAATCCAATTGCGCTGGAAACGCCAGCACCGGAAACAACAGAAAAAAAAGCTGCCAACCCAGCCGACTGCTGATATTCATGCTGCGATACAACAACAAACTCGCTCCCAACCACACCAAGAGCGCCCAGATCTGAAAGCGATCCACCGCTGGATCCAACACCCCTTCTACGCGCGTCAGCATCAACAGCAGCGCCGTACCAAAACCGATCATGATCATTGTCAGCGCCAGCGCATCCAGCGCATCGTTGCGCTCACGGCGACGCCAACATTGCCGCAGCATCAAAACCGCCAGCAGTGACACCAGCACACCAACACCGCTGGCAATCGGCCCCAACAAACTGTCGGACAGTACCTGCCACGCACGCAGCAAGTGATAGCACGGGCCGCCCATCAGCACCACGGGAAACGTCAGCGACTTCCAACCATTCAAGTGCAGCGCATGCCCGACTGCTTCACCACCGGGCAGCAACAAATACAGACCGAGAAACAGCAAACCGGCACTAAAAAAAATCGCCAAAAAATGGCGCGGTGCACGCCACAGATACAGGCTCACCACACCGATAGGCCACACGAGAATGCCATTGCCAAAACTGCATGTCGCCAGCCCCGCCAACAATACCGCACCCCACATCGCGCGCTGTGTATGGCCTGCTTGAAACACTGCACGATGCAGCAACAATATTGCCAATACGGTACTCAATATCGACAGATAATTATTGATGCCGTTGAAACCCCAACCCAGTAGCGCAATATTCAACAGCCAACACAACAGCAACAGCGTCCAACCCATCAGCCAGTAACGCGATGCGGTATCCGAGACACAACGACGAATCTGCCAACAAACGGCAGTGATCAATCCTGCATTCAACAGCCAATCTATCGCAATCAGAAATTGATTGTTGCCAGCGAACCATTGCAAGTCGATGTCATACAAGAGAAACGCCAGCAGATGGCGATGACCTGACACCGTTGTTATAGAAGTGCGCCACCACCCCTGTTGCAACAGCGCATCGTACATATGCCACTGGTCGCGCGACAGCGGCGACACATGGTGATACACAATGTAATAAGCCGTTACCGACAAAAAAAACGTCAGCAACAGCCAAAAAACCATCAAGAGCGCGCGCGGCGCTACTGTTGTGCTGCAGGTCGATGTGTTAAGCCGCGTCATGTTGCAAATGCAAGTGCCGTGGACGCATTCCCGTCAACAGCAACACTGCGACATAAGTGACGACACCCGCTCCACACATGGCGCCGAGGTACAACACGCGCTGTTGCCAGGCATAGGCAGACCAATCCGGCCACAACCACAACAAGCCGCTCAGCAACAACACCATGATGCTATTTGCCGACAACACCTGAAACACAAACCGCCCCCAGCCGCGAGCGTAGTGATAAATACCCTGCTTGCGCAGTGCGCGAAACAACAAGCCGGAATTGATGTACGCCGCCAGCGCTGTCGCCAAGGCCAAACCGAGATGCCCCATGCCCAACGTTTGATGAAAAACGATCATAAAGCTGACGTTCATCACTTGTGCCGCCACCACAGAAATAACAGCGATGCGCACCGGCGTTTTCATGTCCTGCCGCGAATAAAAACCCGGCGCGAGAATTTTGATCATCATGAAACCAATCAAACCTACCGCATAAGCGCGCATTGCCCAGGCAGACATGGCGATATCGCGCGCCGTTGTTTCGCCATGCTCAAACAAGGTACTGAGTATCGGTGTTGCCAACACACCTAGCGCCAGCGCTGCGGGCAGGCCAATCAATACATTCAAGCGAATGGCCCAATCCAGCGTGGCAGAAAATTCGCGTGGCGATTCCTTGATGTGGCTGCGCGCCAAGCTCGGCAAAATTACCGTGGCGATGGCGACACCAAAAATTCCCAGTGGCAATTCGGAAACTCGTTCAGAGTAATACAGCCACGCCACACTGCCCGTGGGCAGAAACGAAGCCAAGATGGAATCCATCATCAAATTAATTTGACTGACTGACACACCGAACAAAGCCGGCACCATCAACTTCATCACCCGCTGCACGCCTTCGTGCTGCCAGTTCCAGCGCGGCACAGGCAGAAGATGCAAACGCTGCATGGAGGGCAACTGAAATACGAACTGGACAATGCCGGATACCAACACCCCCCAAGCCATGGCAAATACCGGCTCGTCAAACCACGGCACCGCCACCACAGCAGCCAGGATCAGCGTGATATTCATCAGAATGGGTGTGGCAGCTGCCGCAGCAAAACGGTCGTAGGTGTTGAGCACCGAACTGGCAAAACCCGTCATCGTGATCAGGAACAGATACGGAAAAGTGATGCGCAGCATTTCACTGGTCAGCCCGAAGCGCTCCGGGTCATTCATCCAAAAACCCGGCGCGAACAGAATGGTGAACCAAGGCGATGCCAGCACCACTAGAACGCTCACCGCCAGCGAGGTGCCTCCTAACACACCGGACACATGCGCGATCAAATCACGCACCGCGCGCGCATCCCCCTTGGCGCGGTACTCGGCTAGCACCGGCACAAACGCCTGCTGGAACGCACCCTCCGCGAACAAGCGCCGCAAGAACTGAGGAATACGGAACGCCAGAAAGAACGCATCAGCACCCGGCGTGTGCCCTGCACCGATGGCATTGGCCAAAACGATATCACGCGCCATGCCCAGCACGCGGGAAATCTGGGTCATCAGGCTGACCATCACACTGGAGCGCAACAAGTGACGGGTAGTGAGCGCTTTTCCGCTAGAACCTGCGGATGAACCATCTTGATGTTGGTGGGCGCTCACAAAGCTGACCACGCTGAAAAATATTCAGATGGATCCAGTACCGGTGCCGACCGAACCTCCCCCACGGGCGTGCCGAGATACAAAAAGCCCAGCAGGCGCTCGTTGGGCAGCAAGCCCAGGTTCTGCGCCAGCAGTGGCTCATACGTCACCGGCCCCGTGCGCCACATGCCCCCCAAACCCAGCGCTTGGGCCGCCAACAGCATGTTTTCAACGGCCGCCGCCGTTGACATGATCTGCTCAAGCTCAGGTACCTTGGGGTGCTCCTTGATATGCGCCACCACCAACAGCACTAACGGGGCGCGCAGCAGGCGTTCAGCTGACTTTTTGTATTGCGCACTATCTTGCTCACCGTAGCACTGCGCTTCTGTGGCGGCGATGATCTCGCCCACACGGCGACGATCTTCACCTTCAACGCACAAGAACCGCCACGGGCGCAGCTGGCCGTGATCCGGCGCACGCAGAGCGGCACGAAAAATTAACTGGCGCTGCCCTGCTGATGGCGCAGGCTCGGCCAATGCAGCCACCGATACGCGGTGATGCAACGCGGTAATGACGGGATTTTCTGCGGATGACACTGATGCGCACCACAATAATTGGGATGGCGCACTGTAGCCTATCGATCCGCACAGAGAAAAGTCTGTTAATTCACCGATGTCGACAATTGCTGCCAGCGCTGGCGTTTTTCATCGCCACCCGCCCATTGCGAATCTGTTGTCAGCTTTTGCATCCGTCCATTTTGACGCAACGGTTGCAGCAGTTGCTGCAGCGCTGTCGCCGCCGCGTGAGCCTGTTTGCTGTCTTCGGCTGCCAGCGAAAATTGTTGCGCCAGCGCCCACTGCTCTGCGGTATACAACAGGGACTCCAGATAGAGAATTTCTGCTTCGCGCGCGGCGGCTGTATTTGTCGGGGCAGCCTGCCACTGCTGCAACATCAGGGGAATACGATCAGCCAGCATCCGGGCCCGCGCTACAGCCATGTCTGCCGCGCGCCGCCACGCCGCTCTGGCACGCGAAGGTTGTCCGGCCGCCTGCCAAGCCGCCGCTGTATCGCTGCGCAGACCCCTGGCTTTTAAATCGGATTCAATGGCTTTGTCACCAAACAGCTTCGCATTGGCCAAATCGCCAGAAGCCTCAGCGCGCAACGCCTTATTGACGGACTCGTTGGTGTACCACTCCACTGCTTGCAGGGCATTTTCCAGCGATTGCGCTCTTTCTACGGGCGAGACATGGGTGCTATCAGCACCGATACTGCGCGGCATCAACCACACAGCAGCGAGAAACGCGCAGCTTAACAACAGAAAAATACGCATCGACGAAAACGGGAATAGGCATTGTTTTAACAGGTGCGCAGCATGGCAGACCCCTGCAGCAAAACCACTCGCAAAAACCGTTATCGCGCTGGGTAAAAACCGCTAGTGCGCTGTGCAATCCTCAATGCTTGTCGTGCTTGCTGCCACCCATACACTGCGGTGATGCAGGTGCCACGCCCTGAGCCTGCCACTCTTCCGGCGTATAGACATGCAACGCCAGCGCATGAATTTGTGCCATCAATTCACCCAGTGCGGCATACACTTTCTGATGGCGCGCTACCGGACGCAACCCGGCAAACTGTTCTGACACCAGCACCAAACGAAAATGCGATTCGCTACCTTTCGGCACACTGTGCATATGACTTTCGTTATCGATCTCCAAATACTGTGGCGCAAAGACTTCCCTCACTCGCTGTTCTATCGCCTGTTGCTTTTGCATAACAATCTCTTTCGCTAATTAATTTTTTAGATATTCGGTAACAACATCCACCATGCCTTGGATCAGGCACTGCAATTCTTCATCGCTGATGACAAACGGCGGCATGACATACACCAGCTTGCCAAACGGTCTGATCCACACGCCTTTTTCGACAAATAGCGGTTGGATTTTTTTCATCACTACCGGCTCGCTCAACTCCACCACACCAATGGCGCCCAATACGCGCACATCAGCCACACCTGACTGTTGACGCAATACTTGCAAACCACGGTGCAACTGACGCGATATGTTTTCCACTGCCATCTGCCATGTCTGTGTCGACAACAGCGACAGGCTGGCATTGGCAACACTGCACGCCAGCGGATTCGCCATAAATGTCGGGCCATGCATCAAAACACCCGCACCGCCTGCACAAACCTTGTCAGCCACTGCATCGGTGGTCAACGTGGCCGCCAGCGTCATATAGCCACCTGTCAGTGCCTTGCCTACGCACAAGATATCTGGCGCAATCCCTGCATGTTCACAAGCAAACAGCTTTCCGGTTCTGCCAAAACCGGTGGCAATTTCATCGGCAATCAACAACACGCCATAACGATCGCACAGCGCTCGCACACGCTGCAAATACTCCGCCGAATAAAACCACATGCCGCCAGCGCCTTGCACCACAGGCTCAAGAATCACTGCCGCAATACTGCGGTGCTCTTTTTCTAACAGCGCTGCCAACGGCGCTATATCTGCATCACGGCACAGTTCGCCAAATCGACATTCAGGGCGCGGCACAAAAAACTGCCGGGGCAATACATCAGAAAATAAATGATGCATGCCAGTCACTGGATCACACACACTCATTGCCGCAAACGTATCACCGTGATAACCGCCGGATAAACTGACAAAGCGTGTGCGCTGCCCCTGCCAATATTGCAGCGCCATTTTCATCGCCACTTCTATAGCCACCGAACCGGAATCCGAGAAAAATACTCGCTGCAATGTTCCTGGCGTTACAGCAACCAAAGCTTCGGCTAATTGCACGGCAGGCTCATGCGTTAAACCGCCAAACATGACATGCGCCATCGCAGACAGCTGTCGCTCGACGGCGGCGTTCAGTAGCGGATGGTTATAGCCATGAATAGCGCTCCACCACGAAGACATGCCATCGATCAATGATCGTCCATCTGCCAAATGTAAGACGCAACCACTTGCAGACTGCACCGGGTACATAGGCACGCCATCTGCAATGCCAGCATAGGGATGCCAGACATGACAGCGATCGCGCGCCAACAGCATCTCTGCGTTCATCAACTATTTTTCCAGCAACGACAGCAAAGCGGGACGCGCGGTCGCCAAAATCATCGGCTGCGCCGCCGCTGTGGGGTGTAAATGATCCGCCTGAAAATGCACGGGATCACCCGCAATGGCATGCAGTAAAAAAGGCACCAAGGCCACTGCATTTTTCTGTGCCAACTGCGTGTAGATATCCGCAAATTGCCGTGCATAACGCTCACCGTAATTGGGTGGAATTTGCATGCCCAGCAATAAAATGCGACAGCCCGCTTTCTGTCCCAAATCAATCATGGCTTGCAAATTATTACGCAGTGCAATCAGCGGCAAGCCGCGCAATCCGTCATTCGCACCCAATTCAATCACCAATACATCCGGCTGGTATTGCTGCAGCGCAGCCGGTAGACGTGCCAGCCCATTGCCGCTGGTTTCACCACTGATCGACACATTAAAGATCTGGTGTTCCGGCAGAGATTTTTGCAATAGCGCCACCCAGCCGTCTTCCTGCTTCAATCCGTAAGCCGCACTGAGGCTGTCACCAAATACTAGCACCGTGGCCGCCTGCGCTGTGTTTCCCAACAGTACTAATACACTCACCACTATCGGCAGACACCACTGCCGCACACACAGTTTTTTCACATAACGCTTCAACACGACAATTACCTAATGGATGGCTACAAAATCCCGCCTATAGTACCCCAGTGCTTTTGAATGACTCACCTCACCAATCCCGATGCGTACCCACACAAACACAATACCAGTGCTGCAAGCCGCTCATCTCAGCAAAAATGTCATCACCCCGGCAGGCCCTCTCGCCCTGCTGCAGGATATCCATTTCGACATTCAGTCTGGTGATACCGTCGCCATTGTCGGCACGTCCGGTTCCGGAAAATCCACGCTGCTCGGCCTGCTGGCCGGGCTGGATACGCCCGATAGCGGCGATGTCCAGATCGAAGGACAGTCGCTGCTCGCTCTCACGGAAGAACAAAAAGCCGCGTTGCGCGCGCGCAAGATCGGTTTTGTGTTCCAAAACTTCCAGTTGCTGCCCTCACTGACAGCACTGGAAAATGTGATGCTGCCGCTCGAGCTGCGCCACACCCAACACCTCGCGCAGTGCGAACAACAAGCGCGCAGCTTTCTCCAGCGCGTCGGTTTACAAGAGCGCCTGCACCACTACCCGCGCACCCTGTCTGGCGGCGAACAGCAACGGGTAGCGCTGGCGCGCGCCTTTGTCGGCCAACCAGACATCCTGTTTGCCGACGAACCCACCGGAAATCTCGATAGCAACACTGCCCATCAAATTTCTGAACTGTTGTTTGCCCTGAATCGCGATACCGGCACCACACTGGTACTGGTGACGCATGATGAAAAATTGGCCGCGCGCTGCCGACGGCGCTTGCGCATTGAAGCCGGCCGCCTCATTGCCGACGAGGCAAATGCATGAAGCTCGGGCTGCCCTTGGTGCTGCGCCTTTTTCTGCGCGAATGGCGCGGCGGTGAGCTGGGTTTGCTGCTGATCGCCTTGATGCTGGGCGTCTCGATTGTGACCGGCATCGACCTGTTTGCACAGCGCCTGCAAAAAGCCTTGGTCGGCGAAGCCAGCAGCTACCTAGGTGCCGACCGCGTCCTGCAAGTTAGCGATCCTGTTCCGGCAGCCTGGTTAGATAAAGCGCGGCTCTCGGATGTACGTATCGCACAAACCACGGTGTTTCCCACCATGGTCTACCCAGCTGCTACCGGCACCGACAATGAACGCTCAGCACTGGCCTCACTGAAAGCCGTTACAGCGTCTTACCCATTGCGAGGCGACCTGGAAATTCGCGATGCGGCAGGTGCAACGCGCACCGTACAGCATGGCCCCACCGCTGGCACCGTCTGGGTCGATGCCAATCTCCTCCATCAGCTCGATATTGCTCTGGGCAGCACTATTGAAATCGGGCGCAGCCGCTTCTTGGTCGACCACATTTTGACGCGCGAAGGCGATGCCGGCAGCAGTTTCTATGGCATGGGCATGCGCGTGATGATCAATGCTGACGATCTGCCTGCCACACAACTGCTACTGCCGGGTAGTCGCGCCGAATACCGCTATCTGTTTGCCGGCGGCGATGAATCTCTCAACCACTACTTCGATTGGCTATCCCCACAACTGCCGCCCGGCGCACGACTCATCACCTTGCATGACAACCAGCCCGGTATTGCCGAAGCACTCAACAAGGCCAACCTGTTCTTGCGGCTGGCAGGTAGCCTAGGAGTGCTACTGGCGGCACTGGCGGCGGCCTTTGCCGCGCAGCGCTACTGTCAGCGCCACACGGACGCTATTGCCGTCCTCAAAACACTGGGAGCAGGGAAGCGGCAGATACTGCATCTATTGGCGGGACAAATGGCCGTGCTGTGGCTCATGGCAACGCTACTGGGCTTCCTACCGGGCATCCTCCTCGAACAAGTATTTCTGTATTTGATGCGCAGCTGGATTCCCGCCGCCCTGCCAACCGCAGGCTGGCATCCGTTTGCTCTTGGTGCGCTGACCAGTTTGATCTGCCTGTCCGTATTTATTTGGCCCACCTACCTGCGGCTAGTGGCTGTGCCACCGTGGCACGCCCTGCGCAGCGCTACTCATGACAACCAATCATTGTTGGCACCTTGGCTGGCACTGCCTGGCGTAGCGCTGCTGCTTCTGCTCTACAGTCAGAACCTCAAACTGACAGGCTTACTATTGGCAGGCGGATTCGCACTGCTATTACCCACCGCGCTGGTCGGCTCAGCACTGCTGAACGGCGGCAGAGGCATCCGTCCAAAAGCAGGCAGCATCTGGCGCTTGGGCATTGCCAACGTCATGCGCCGCCGCTGGCTCTCGCTACTGCAAATTCTGGTATTCAGCATCGGCTTCATGCTGCTCTCAGTCATGGTGTTGCTGCGCAGCTCCCTGCTGCAAGAATGGAAACTGCAAATTCCCGCCGACGCTCCCAATGTCTTTTTGATCAATATCGCACCCACTGACGTTGAGCCTTTGCGCGCCGATCTCCTGCGTATTCAACTGGCGCCAGCCGAAATCTATCCCATGGTGCGCGGACGACTGACGCGCATCAATGGCATCTTGGCGACCGACCTTTTCGACGAGAGCGTCAACGCCGTCTACCGGGAACTTAACTTGAGTTGGAGTACCACCCTGCCCATCGACAACAACATAATTCAAGGCACCTGGCCCGGCACCACAACAAACAACGGCGCCCTGCCTGTCTCCGTTGAACAGGGTCTGGCACGGCGCCTACACCTAACGCTGGGTGATGCTCTGGTTTTCACGGTGGGCGGCACAACAATCAATGCACATGTTGCCAGTATCCGCTCACTGGATTGGGACAAAATGACACCCAATTTCTATTTTTTATTTCCTCCAGATACGCTCTCGCGTGTTAGCGAACACAGCGCCACCTGGATGACCAGCCTCTATCGCAGCGAAACCCAGGAATCGGCACTAGCACAGGTGTTGCGCCGATATCCCTCGATCTCCGCCTACCCTATTGATGATTTGCTGGCACGCATCCAGACCATCGTGCAGCGCGTCAGTTTCGCCGTGGAAACCATACTCTGGCTGGTGTTGAGTGCAGGACTACTGGTATTACTGGCGTGCTTACGCGCCAGCATCGACCAACGACTGCATGAAAGCGCACTGCTGCGCACTTTAGGAGCAGGAAAGCGCGTTATCCTCGGCAGTCTGTTGGTTGAATTTGCTTTTATCGGCTTGACTGCTGGCACTCTTGCGGCCAGCGGCGCTGAAATCACCATCTGGGCTCTACAAACTTTGGTTTTCAAAATGAGTTTCAATGCACATGCCGGGTTGTGGATCGCAACACCTATTGTCGCGACGCTGCTTGTGGCTAGCGTTGGCTGTTTTTTTTGTCGCCGCGTACTGCACACACCACCGGTGTTAATCCTGCGCGAACACCAGCAATTTACTTAAACACCCGTTAGCAACAAGCTGTCGTATATCTTTTGCACCAACGCATTGATTCATTTATCCTCCTGCAAATACCTTGGCTTTCTCGTGGAGTAGCACAATGGATATCACCAACAATACAGACATCATTTTGATTGCTCTGGGTACTGGCGTTATCGGCTTTGTCATCGGCGTATTATTTGCACGCAGCCTGCATCCCAAAAGCCGACAACAACTGGAAACACAGTTGCAAAAAGCCGAAAACGAACTGCGCCAAAAAAACACGCAGATCGCCGAACACTTCAGCCACACCGCATCACTGCTTAGCAACCTCACACGCAATTACCGCGACCTGCACGATTATCTGGCTTCCAGCGCGCAACAGCTGGGCAACATAGACATTCAACCTGTACTACAAAACGACAACCAAACAGCTCCTATTCTCGGGCAGGGCGTCGTTATCAATCCACCGTTGGATTACGCACCACAGAAAAACAACACACTGAGTGAATCATATGGCTTAAAAGATGAGGATGCTGAACAAGTGGCTCGTCCAGACGCTTACGCCAGCCCCACGTAAAGCACTTCATGAACTGAAACATTTTCGCTAAAACAAACACTAAAACAAACAAAGGCGCCTAGGCGCCTTTGTTCTATCCATACCTTTCGCAATCTACGCAATCACGCAGCATAGGCCGCTAACGCAGCAGACACTGCTTTTCCACTTTGAATAGGCGCTTTCATCGACGTTAAAACAGCATCCAGTGCACCCAGACAGAACAGCACATTCTTCTGTGTACAGCCAAAGCCCATCAAACCAATGCGCCATACTTTTCCAGCCAGATCACCTAAACCCGCACCGATTTCCAAACCGTAAACATCCAACAGCGCTTTGCGTACCGCAGCCTCATCAACACCTTCCGGTATAGAAACGAGATTCAATTGCGGCAAGCGCTCACCTTCGGGAACAACCATGCGCAAGCCCATTGCTTCTGCACCAGCCACAAACGCTTTGTGGTGATACGTGTGACGCGCCCAAGATTTCTCGATACCCTCTTCCTTCAACATCACCAGCGACTCATGCAGTGCATATAGCGTATTGATCGGTGCTGTGTGGTGGTAGGCACGCTTAACACCCGCACCCCAATAGCCCATCACCAAATTCATATCGAGAAACCAGCTCTGCACTTTCGTCGTGCGCTGACCAATAACTTCTACGGCGCGATCGCTGAAGCTCACTGGCGACAAACCAGGCACGCAAGACAAGCACTTTTGAGAACCGGAATACAGCGCATCAATGCCCCATGCATCCATTTGAATTTCGCTGCCGCCCAATGAAGTCACTGCATCAACAATCGTCAAACAACCGTATTTTTTGGCGATTGCACACAATGTTTTAGCATCTGACAGCACACCTGTTGACGTTTCAGCGTGTACGAAAGCCACTGCTTTTGTATCAGGATTGGCCTTAAGCGCCTCTTCCAACTTCTGTGGATCAACAGCGCGCCCCCAAGCGTCCAGCACCATAATCGCTTGGCCACCACACCGCTCCACATTTTCTTTCATGCGGCCACCGAACACACCGTTCTGGCAGACAATCACTTTGTCACCCGGTTGCACCAAGTTGACAAAAACAGCTTCCATACCAGCTGAACCTGGCGCAGAAACCGGAAGTGTCAAACGGTTTTCGGTCTTTAACGCATATTGCATCAACGTTTTGATTTCATCCATCAGATGCACAAAAACGGGATCCAAGTGGCCGATTGTCGGTCTAGCCATTGCTTCCAGAACACGTGGGCTGACATCAGAAGGGCCTGGGCCCATTAACGTTCTTACCGGCGGATGAAAGGATTGCATAACGCTAACCTCCTAGTGGGTTAAAAAAACAATGGCTCGAAACAAAAACACCGGGCGAGCCCGGTGTTTTACAACAAGAGAGTATTACTCGCTGGCTGGGGTGTCTTCTGTATTTACAATGTCTGCAGCTTTTACTTTTTCTGGGCGATTAACCAATTCAACATAAGCCATTGGTGCTTTATCACCTGTGCGAAAACCGCACTTCACAATACGCAAATAACCACCGGGGCGCGCTTCATAACGAGGGCCAATTTCGGCAAATAATTTTCCAACCACCGCCTTGCTGCGCAGGCGGTTAAACGCCAACCTACGATTAGCCACGCTGTCTTTTTTTGCCAATGTAATCAAAGGCTCTGCTACACGGCGCAGCTCTTTCGCCTTAGGCAAAGTGGTTTTAATAATTTCATGCTCCAGCAAAGAAGCCGCCATATTGCGGAACATCGCGGAACGGTGTGAACTAGTGCGGTTAAGTTGTCTGCCGCTTAATCTGTGACGCATGGTGGATACCTTTCAATAATCAGTTCTTGCCGATCAAAAATATCAGGCGCTTGTGCGATCTTCACTACGCAAGCTAGCCGGCGGCCAATTTTCCAAACGCATACCCAGCGACAAGCTGCGTGATGCCAAAATATCTTTAATCTCTGTCAGCGATTTCTTGCCGAGATTCGGTGTTTTCAGCAATTCAACCTCAGTTCTCTGGATCAAATCGCCAATGTAATAAATATTCTCAGCCTTCAAACAATTCGCTGAACGCACCGTTAATTCAAGATCATCAACAGGACGCAGCAAGAGAGGATCTACATCGTCTTGCTGTTTAGCTGGTCTAGATTCACGTTCACTTTCAAGGTCAACGAATACAGCCAACTGCTGCTGCAGAATAGTTGCTGCGCGACGAATTGCTTCCTCAGGATTAATTGTGCCATTGGTTTCCATATCAATGATCAACTTATCCAAGTCGGTACGCTGCTCAACACGCGCACTTTCTACCACATAGGCAATTCTAACAACCGGACTAAATGAAGCATCCAACTGCAAGCGGCCGATCGTGCGATTCTCTTCATCAGCATTAACACGGGCATCAACCGGCTGATAGCCTCTGCCACGCATCACGATCAAGCGCATATTTACCGCAGATGACGCATTATTGATATGGCAAATGACATGACCCGGATTCTTGATTTCAATATCGCCATCCGCTTGTATATCAGCAGCTGTAACAGCACCAGCACCTTTTTTACTGATAGTCATCACTGCACGATCCTTGTTGCCGTGCATAACAACTGCCACACCCTTCAGGTTCAGCAATATTTCAATGACATCTTCCTGAACACCCGTAATTGCACTGTATTCGTGAAGCACACCATCAATTTCGGCCTCAACAATTGCGCAACCAGGCATAGATGAAAGCAGAATGCGACGCAGAGCATTGCCAAGCGTATGGCCAAAGCCACGCTCAAGCGGCTCCAGCACCACTTTTGCGCGCGTAGAAGAAATTTGTTGAACATCAATATGCTTGGGGGTCAACAACTCTGTAGCTGTACTTTGCATGCTATATCCCCAAAAGTTATTTCGAATAAAGCTCAACAATCAAGCTTTCGTTAATTTCAGAAGACAGATCACTGCGATCAGGAACCCGCTTAAACTGCCCCTCCATCTTGGCAGCGTTCAACTCCAACCATTCAGATTGACCACGCTGAGCTGCAATCTGCATAGATGCTTGGATACGCAACTGATTTTTGCTCTTTTCACGCACAGAAATCACACTTCCTGGCTGAACCTGGAATGATGGAATATTCACTGTGCTGCCGTTTACCGCAATAGCTTTATGAGAAACCAATTGACGCGCTTCCGCTCTGGTTGAACCGAAACCCATGCGATACACGACGTTGTCCAATCTGCACTCTAAAAGCGCCAGTAAGTTTTCTCCAGTATTGCCTTTACGGCGCGCAGCCTCGGCGTAATAACCACGGAACTGCTTTTCTAAAACTCCATAAATACGGCGTACTTTCTGCTTCTCGCGCAGCTGGACACCATAATCAGACAGACGGCCGCGACGTTGACCGTGCTGACCAGGTGCAGTTTCCACTTTGCACTTTGATTCCAGCGGTTTAACACCACTCTTCAGCATCAAGTCTGTACCTTCGCGGCGCGACAGTTTGCATTTTGGTCCGATGTATCTTGCCATTCAGAGAAGCCTCTTAAAATCTTTGCTTACATTAATTAGACGCGGCGCTTTTTCGGTGGACGACAGCCGTTGTGAGGTATCGGCGTCACATCAGTAATGCTGCCGATCTTATAACCACAATTATTCAGAGCTCGCACAGCAGATTCTCTACCAGGACCCGGCCCTTTCACCTCAACATCAAGATTTTTCAGGCCATATTCCTGCGCAGCAACACCAGCGCGCTCCGCTGCCACCTGCGCAGCAAACGGCGTGCTTTTACGTGATCCACGAAAGCCCGACCCGCCCGATGTCGCCCAACTGAGCGCATTTCCTTGGCGATCCGTGATCGTAACAATAGTATTGTTGAAAGAGGCGTAAATGTGAGCCACACCGTCAACGACGGTTTTTTTGACTTTCTTTCTTGCCTTTGTTGCTGCCGATGGCTTTGCCATATCAATCTCGCCTAACTATCTATGCTTGCAGGATAAAATTACTTCTTAATCGCTTTACGCGGCCCTTTACGGGTGCGAGCGTTTGTTTTCGTTCTCTGCCCACGCACAGGCAGGCCTTTGCGATGGCGCAGACCGCGATAGCAACCTAGGTCCATCAGACGCTTAATGCTCATGCTGACCTCACGACGAAGATCACCCTCAACCGTGTACTTAGCAACCTCAGCACGCAAGGCATCAACCTCAGCCTCACTCAATCCACCAATTTTGGCTGATTCAGCAACCCCAGCTGCAGCACAAATATCTTGCGCTCGGGTACGCCCAATGCCATAAACATAGGTCAGGGCAATCACTGCATGCTTGTTATCGGGAATATTGACACCGGCAATACGCGCCATTACGAATAAACTCCAGAAAAATCAATAAATTACAAAAAATAACACAACCTGACCAACCACCCTTAAATAAGGGGGCGATAGGGTACCCGTGAATGCAGACTAAATCAACCTTGGCGCTGCTTGTGACGCGGTTCGACACTGCAAATAATGCGCACCACACCTTTACGACGAACTAACTTGCAACCACGGCAAACCTTTTTTACGGATGCTCGAACTTTCATAAATCTACCTCTTTAAAACTCTATCGATTTTCGACAGCTTTGGTGAAACTACGCAGCATTGCCGTAATTTTTCAAATTCGCCTTCTTGAGCAAACTGTCGTATTGAGCCGACATCAGATGCGATTGAACCTGCGCCATAAAATCCATTACAACCACCACCACGATCAACAGCGATGTACCACCAAGATAAAATGGCACCTGAAACGCCATCACCAAACCTTGCGGAATCAAACAGACAACAGCCATATAGACTGCACCAACAATAGTTAAGCGCGTCAAAACATTGTCAATATACTTAGCCGTGTATTCTCCTGGTCTGATTCCGGGAACGTATGCACCACCCTTCTTCAAGTTATCCGCTACTTCACGCGGGTTAAACATCAGTGCTGTGTAAAAAAAGCAGAAAAAGACAATAAGTACTGTGAATAACAAAATATTGAGCGGTTGTCCTGGGCCAATCCACAACGCCACGTCCTGCAACCACTCCATACCAGGTCTCTGGCCAAACATCTGCGCCACTGTTGCAGGAAATAACAGCAAACTGCTTGCAAAAATAGCTGGAATAACGCCTGACATATTTACCTTTAACGGCAAATGCGTGCTTTGGCCTTGATAAACCTTCCTGCCAACCTGACGCCTTGCGTAGTTAACCGTAATTTTGCGCTGTCCTCTTTCTACAAAAACAATGGCATATATCAGTGCAGGAACACCAATCGCTATCCCGATCAGCAAAACAACATTCAAATCACCCTGCCTAGCCTGCTCAAGAGCCTGGCCAATAGCCGCAGGAAGACCAGCGACAATACCCGCAAAAATCAGCATTGAAACACCGTTACCAATGCCACGCTCAGTGATCTGCTCGCCTAACCACATCATAAACATTGAGCCTGTCACCAAGGAAACAGCCGCCAAAATGTGCACACTGAGCCCCGATACATAAAGAGCATTCTGGCTCGCCAAGCTACTCACCATACCGAGAGATTGCACTACAGCCAGTAAAACAGTGCCATAGCGCGTGTATTGGCTAATCTTGCGCCGACCTTGCTCACCTTCCTTTTTTAGCTGATCCAGTTGCGGAACCACAGATGTCAACAACTGGATAATAATAGACGCTGAGATGTACGGCATAACCCCCAAAGCCAATACACTCATTCTCTCCAACGCACCGCCTGAAAACATATTGGCCATGCCAAAAATGGTGTTCTGCGTTTGATTGAAGATATTTGCCAACTGAGCCGGGTCGATTCCTGGCACCGGAATATGGCTGCCAATTCGATAAACAATAATTGCCAATATAAGAAACTTCAGGCGAACCCACAGCTCACCCAAGCCCTTTTGATTGGCCATTACTGATGGTGAATTAGCCACTACTATTATTCCCCG
This sequence comes from uncultured Pseudomonadales bacterium, assembly GCA_964655625.1. Taxonomy (GTDB): domain Bacteria; phylum Pseudomonadota; class Gammaproteobacteria; order Pseudomonadales; family UBA7239; genus UBA7239. The sequence continues at coordinate 1,300 of CAZZNL010000009.1, read as the reverse complement.
ATTTTTCCGCCGGCAGCCTCAATGGCTTGACGCGCACCCTGCGTTACGTGCACGCCTTGAACTGTTACAGCCCTCTTAATGTCACCGGACAAAAATATCTTAGCGCGCTTAATATTTTCATTAAGTACATTTGCTGCCTTTAAAGTTTCGAGAGTGATCAAATCACCCTCTACCTTACCAAGCTCCGACAAACGAACCTGCGCCGTTGTCAAACTAATACGCGACACGAAACCATACTTTGGCAATCGCTTCTGCAGTGGCATTTGTCCGCCTTCAAAACCTGGGCGAACATTTCCACTTTTCCGTGCTTTTTGACCCTTGTGACCTCTACCGCAAGTTTTACCCAGTCCAGAGCCGATACCACGACCCACTCTCAACTTGGGGGTTTTGTGACCAGGAGCTGGACTCAAACTATTCAATTGCATCTCAGCTCTCCACTTTAACCATATAGCTGACTTTATTGATCATGCCGCGCACAGAGGGAGAGTCTTGCACCTCAACCGTATGCCCGATCCGGCGCAAACCTAAACCTTTGACGCAAGATTGATGCGACTTAATTCTGCCGGCAGTGCTTCGCACTTGTGTAACCTTGATTTTGCTCATAAAAAATTCCAGTTGACCCAAGCTCAATTAACCGCGAATTTCTTCGACTGTTTTTCCACGCTTTGCAGCAACTTCTTCTGGAGAAGACATTGCTTTCAAGCCACGAATTGTCGCTCTCACGACGTTCACAGGATTCGTTGAACCGTAGCACTTTGCCAGTACGTTTTGTACGCCTGCCAATTCCAATACGGAGCGCATCGCACCACCAGCGATAACACCTGTACCCTCTGAAGCTGGCTGCATATAAATATTTGCTGCGCCGTGCCGGGCTTTCACCGGATAGAAAATCGTATTGCCATTGAGCTCAACAGTAATCATGTTACGCCTAGCAGCTTCCATAGCCTTTTGAATGGCTACTGGAACTTCACGCGCCTTACCGCGACCAAATCCTACTTTTCCGTTTCCATCACCCACCACTGTCAGTGCAGTAAACGAGAAAGTACGGCCACCCTTAACCACTTTGGCTACACGATTAACTTGAACCAATTTTTCCATCAAGCCATCGGTATTTTTTTCTTTGTCTTTCTGTTCTTGAAGCGCCATTGTCAATACACCCAACTCAGAACTCAAGGCCAGCCGAACGCGCTGCGTCGGCCAGTGCTTTTACGCGACCATGATATTTAAAACCACTGCGATCAAATGCAACTTTGGTTACACCTGCAGCCTTGGCACGCTCAGCCACCAAAGTACCAACACC
>CAZZNL010000008.1:17471-17960 GCA_964655625.1 uncultured Pseudomonadales bacterium | reverse complement strand
CAGCTTGCTGCCCTCGATACGGGTGGAGGAGCCGATGCTCTCGATGGTGGCTACCCTGCGCAGGGCCGACAAGCGGTCTGGCGCGAGCGTGCCCAAGGCGCGCCAGGCACCCTTGAACTCGTCGATCCTAGCGATGAGGCCCAGGATCTCCGGGGTGATCTGGATGGTGTCGGTTTTCAGCATGAACCAAAACTACACCCAATTACACCCAATTACACCCATTTTCGAGGCATGCCCATTAAAACACCCATTTACACCCAATCTTCCTAGGTTGGGGCCTTGCGGGGAATAACCGGCCTAATCGCCACAAAAGATGCGGCGAATAGGCTTCTGCAAGGAGTGTAGTGGTCAAGTAAAACCGGACACGGGTTTAGGTTTTTATGCAGCTTGAAGCTCCATAGCAACTGGAGTTTTATAGCTGTTGTAACTGTGTAGTCGCACATGGTTGTAGTGATGATTCACGTAGCGCAGCACATCGGTTTTTGCTTC
>CAZZNL010000008.1:0-17461 GCA_964655625.1 uncultured Pseudomonadales bacterium | reverse complement strand
ATAGCCGTATTGGGGTATCCATTCTGTTTTCAAACTTCTAAAAAAACGCTCTGTTGGCGCATTATCCCAACAGTTTCCGCGACGGCTCATGCTCTGCTTGATGCGACAACGCCACAGCGTCTGACGAAACGCTAGGCTCGTATAGTGGACTTCCCAGACATTTATGCCCCCAGCGTTATTTTCATATGCCCCCAATTGTGCCCCCAATTATTCGGGATGCCCCCAAATCTTGGTGGACGAAGATGGATGGAGCATAAACAAAAAACCCAGCAATTACGCTGGGTTAGATGTGTCTTTGGACTTTGTTGGATGATGATTTGGTGGAGCCGAGGGGAGTTGAACCTATGGAGAATTCAACAGATTCAATCACTTGCTATTTCCCAATGACTAATTTTTTGTTACACACTAAAAGCTTTTTGTATTTCTAACATGTTTAGAGCGCGAAGTTAAGTTTTTTGTAGAGAGCGAGCCGATTGGTTTGTAACGCAAAAATTGAAATTAATCGATCACAAATCCTATTGGCCAGCCAATCAATCTGGTTCTAGTGTTTCTAACCGTTGATGAGTGAGCTTAATTTCACAACGCAGCATGGTAATGCCACCACCATGACCACCAGCGACACTGGCTGCAACTTGGTTGTTGCAGAGGTCTGTTCGATATTGTTCCCATGAGGCTTGCGTTTGATGTATTGAAGCTATCATATCGTTTGACCATTGAGTTTGGTGTTCATCATCAGAAGCTGATGGCTTATATTGTTTGATTAGCTGCTTAAGCTTTTTTTTCAGAAGAGCGTTAACGTTTTCAAGCTCTTTGCTGTAGCACTCTTCAGTTGTGGCGTTGTCCAGTCGAGGGTTGGAGCAGTCCTCGGCATTAACAGAATTTGAAAGAACAATAAAACACGCTATGGATAGAATTATTCGTAACATTATTTACCCCTTGTAGATGTTCTAAATTGCCATACCGAGAGAGCTTTGAACGACCTATTAAGGCCCAAACCGAACGGGCTCTGGGCCACGATGCTTTGGCCGGATGACAACGGTGCCGGCCAGCTTGTCATGCCACCCTTGTTTGCGTGGGTCAAATGCGACCCAAATTATGCCGAGGAACAAAGGAAGCATTGCAGCGAAGTATGCAAGGTAACGACCGATTGATTGGCCAACGGTTAAGCTATTTCCGGTTTTTGCGTCTACAACTCGAGCTGATATTGCCATTTTTCCGGGAGTGGCCTGTTTATAGAGCCAGAATAAAATAGCGACAATGGCAGGGAACACCCAAGATATTAGAAAGTCGGCTGGGCCAGCGATAAGTGGTTGGTCAGTGGCAGTAAAGTAACTCCAGCCATAGATGGATACCAGAAGTGGCGTGGTGATGAGCAGCAGGATGATAGTGTCAATGATTGCAGCGCCAACGCGCGGCCAGAAACCTACATACTCAAAATGATTGTCTTGCATAAAACTCCCCTTTGTATCCTAACGCAGAGCATAAGGAACGAGCACTTGCACGAGTTCAGTGAGCGCAGTGAACGACCTTGACTTGTTAAGCATAAGATTCCTACCTATCTGGAGCAAATGGCTCGTTATAGTGCTTGACCTCTTCTAACACAGCTTTCAGAACACGCTCATGCGATACATGGCATTCATATTTTCTAATCTTGCCTGATCACATAATGGCTTAACTCGCTACCCTATCCATCGTCCGTATATCTGTCGAATCATGCCCCAGTCTTTATGCCCCATCTGCTGGGCAACCCACATGGGGTTTTCGCCGCGTGAAAGCATTGTCGAGGCGAAGGTGTGGCGAGTTTGGTAGGGATTGCGGTAGGCGATCCCTGCACGCTTCAAAGCTGGCATCCAGACGCGTTTTCTTATGGCTTGCCCATCTTTCCATGGTAGACCGGTTTTGTCATCCAGAAAAACTTTCCCTATCTGAGTGAATTGTTGCTGTTGTTTTAATGCTTCGATAGCTTTCGGTTGTAATTCAATAGTGCGCAGACCTGATTTGGTTTTTGTTGTTTTCTCTCTGCCGTATACCATGGCAGATCGTACGTGGCAACGTTTGCGTTCCAGTTCAATATTTTCCCATGTGAGCGCGATAAATTCTGAAGTGCGCATGCCTGTCCAGAAGGCAAATTGGATCAGGTTTTTATTTTGACCTTCCAGCTGGTCGAGAATGTGGGAAACTTCATCGGGTTTGAAAGGGTCTGGTTCTCGGTTTTCTATGGGGAGATGCCTGAATCTATCCATAGGGTTGTGGTCGATGATGCCATCGTGAAAAGCGTCATCGAAAACTTGGCGCAATGGTGACAGCACATTGTTGATACGTTTATTGGAGACGTTCAGCGTGTCCAGCCATGTGTGTAAGTGTCTTACGTTGAACTGATCTAACGTTAAATGCCCGAAGGCAGGAATCAGGTGAAAGTAGACGGCGCCGTAATAGCCTTTCATGGTGCTGTGTTGGCAACGGCGCTCGACTCGCCTGAGCCAGTCTGTTAAAGCTTTTTCAACTGTGACTAATGCGCCTTTGTTTGTAGCAAACTGAATGGCGCGCTTGCTGTTTGGAAAGTGTGATGCGTAGTTAAAGCGCCCCATATCTATTTCATACAGAATAGCTTCGCGCTTTCTAGAAACTTCTTGGATAGTGGTGGCTGTAGGTTTAACGCGGATTGTTTCGCGGCAGCGAATGCCTTGATAGACAAAATCAATCACGATGCTATCTTTCTTTGGCGTGATGCCTTTTTTTGTGGCCGCACTCATTGTTGATTCACTACAGGTTGCTGCTGAGCCTATGGTTTATCTGTCGTGCTCGACCCATTGTTTGTAGCCTTCCAGACTGATGAGAATTCGACCATTTGGTGATCTGCGCCACTGCACTTTCTCGCGCCACTGACCCTTCTTTTTCAGTGCACGAATCGCCTCCCTTGAAAGACCGGTTAGCTCAGAGGCTTTGTCGATAGTGACCCAATTAACGGCCAACATTGTTTTGCTCTCCCATGTTTGCAACGGCCAAGCTCACTTCTTCGATGGAACCTAGCAGCATTTTTTCCTTGAGAGGTTTTTTGCCGGTGGCAACTGCCCAAAACGATTTCAATTTCTCAGCGATGGAGTAGCCATAAGACTTTCTAGAGAGTGGGGTGTTTTCAGGGCAGGCGTCCTGAAACCGAATGCCGAGGATTGTTTCGTACTCCTTGTAAGTGGCCGAGCTGTGAATAATCTTCAAAACACGCCAGCCCATAGCCTTGCCGATTAATAGGGCGCCCAATGCTGATTCCAGCTTGAAACAATTGCCTCGGAACTCGCGCATAGCACCGTAGAGCTGCTTTTGTAGCTCTGGAGCCAGTGCCAGTGCCTGATAGTCGTTGTCTTGTGGAGCCTTAGTCATATCAACCTCAAATGCCTATGTAATATCAAATGCTATATAACTCAGAATAGCATATTAAATATCATATGCAATATGTCGCTCGCCGCTGGGCAGGGGTTCCAGCTTGGCTGGAACCCCTAAGCGAGCGTATTGGTGGGTGGCTCGATCAATCATTAAATCGGAACCCATGCCAGCGCCTGCCGCCACAGGCCACATACCTATGGGGCCCCGCGATTTAATGATTGACGAGGGTTGCGTGTGCCTAGTCATCATCGAGTGCGATGAAATTGGCGTAGAACTCCATTTTTCGGAGCTGCTCCATCTTGCTGCCAAACTGCACCAGTAACTCGACTTCGTTGTTCATGGTCAGCACTCCCACCGCAATGCCAATCTTCTCAACGGGTGGTTTGGGTAAGTAATGACTGTCTTCCTTGCGTATGATTTCGCAGTTCAGCATTGCGACACATTCGTCGATTTCAAACACCATCATGGGAAGTATGTTGCCGATTATATCTATATCAATTTCATCACTCATTCTGGACATCTCTTGGTTCTCGTTGTTTGTGGTGAAGTGTGGGGCGTACAGTTATTTACATGAATCCAAGGTCACAGCATCAGCTGCGCTGATGCTGTGACGATTTCTCGTCGTCGTCGAATAACCTCCCATCGCTGGTGGTGAGTGTTGATGACTATTTCACCGAACAACAAGCCGACCAGACGCGCTGGAGCTGCGTCACCAAAGCGGGTGACTTTGTTGCCGGTGATTTCACCCGTCATGGGGGAAACGGAAATCGCAGTTTCATAGTGCAAGCGCAAAGGCAAACGAGGACGTTGGAAATGTTCGCCACCCATGGCGAGAGTGAACGCTGCCCAATTTGCAGAATCAGCAGCGAGCATGGCCTCCATGAGCTCGGTATTGTTGCTGAGTGTGGCTTGATGCTTCTCTGTTTGGCGCGAGAGGCGGCGCAACTCGCGCCAAACAGATACGCTTGGCCCGCCAATTTGCTGAAATTGGCGAATGCCGTGGATGCTGGCCCATGCATCAATGGCTTTGGCTGCTTGCTCACCAGTGTTGCCTAGATGATCCTGTTCAATATGTTTTCCGTCGATATTTTTAGAAATGTATTTGGCAATGTATCCCGTAGCACTGCCTTTGGCTGAATTAATTTTTTCTGCTTTGAAACGACTACTAGACGCTCCGCGCTCATGGCTATCTTCACGCATTGCATATTCTTTCAGCGTGTTAGAAGCGGTTTCTGTGTGTTCTGGATGAGTGAAAAGCAACAAGTGGTAATGCGGTGTGCCATCGTGATGTGGTTCCACCACGCGAAAGCCATAAACGTAAACATTGTTACGCTTGAGTTTTGCCAATGCGCAGCGTAATTCGCGGTGCATGAAACGATGAACCGCGAGAATGTTTGTGCCGTCATACTTTGGATTGGCTTTGCCGCTTTTGCCAAGTCTCGCATGCATGCGAGAGGGCGCAGTGATGGTATAAAAAACAGCTTCGTGGCCTAACTGATTTGCTACCATCTCAAAGCCATTGAGCCGAACCATCAACTCAGTACGGCGAACAGCAGGATTAGACGTATTGCCTTCTGCAATTTCGCGCAGAGAAAACTCTTGCCCCTCATCATTGCGAATATAAGTGGAGTCCATGAAGGCTGATGCCAATTCTCGCTGTGATTGTCGTCGCGCTTGTGCGAAGTGGCTGGAGTAAGCTGCCCCACAACGATTGACTAGGCCAATATCGCGTGCAACGGCTTCAATGGTTCTGGCCTGCTTGTTGCGTAAGTGTTTGAGCCACCACTGGTCCGCACACAAACGATTGAGACAAGAAAGAACGGTGCGAGTGCCATGAGGTTGAGGCGGCATTAAATCGTAGCTTGCCGCCAGTGCTGCACTCTGGCGGTAGGCTTGTTCAGAAGACTCGTGGTTTGCGATCTGCCGACAGTAACTTGCTTTCAGCTTGGCAAATGCCTTGAGCGAAGAAGGCGACATGGAGGCGGAGAAGTCGCCTTGAACGAGGGTGTCTTGCAGGTGGTAGAGGTTGCGGGTGGCGTCTGCGATGCCCTTGTCGAGAGCCAGCCGGATGTAATGTGTCGAAACGTATTGAGCGAGCTGTGGGTGCTGCCGAAGAATGGCTGTCCGAATGCCCGATGACTTCCCAGTGACTTCCCAGTGACATATTCCAGCCCTATCGAGACCATTGGAGGCCATAGAGGAAGGAAATAGTATACCACCTAACCTGTTGATTTTAATGGGCTTTTGTGGTCTGGGATGGTCTTCACTTCCCTTGGATTTGGTGGAGCCGAGGGGAGTTGAACCCCTGTCCGTCAGCGCGCCACTGCGAGATCTACATGCTTAGTTCCGTTGATTGATTTGACTGCTCACAGCCCAACGGGCAGGACGTGAACAGCGAGCCTGTAAGTTTTAGGGGATTGGCGCCAGGCGCACCGCTCCACGATCCCATTCTGTATGACAGTCAGTAGCGCGGTATGGGCACCTTGCTAGCGACCGCTAGCGGGCTTAAGCCGCTAGAGCGTAGTTGTCGTCGTTGGCAACTATAGTTTTACAGCTTTTATTAACGAGATTGGCTGCCATCTCGGCATGCACCCGGAGCTTTGTCACCGGCGTCGAATCCAAATCGGCCCCGAAACTGTTGCTCTGAAGAGCTTGATCAGTATATGGGGCTGCTTTTGTCTGTTGCAACGGTTGTTTCACAAATGCTTCGTATAATGGCGGCCAGATTTTTAGCGGCAGAGTGGATCATGGATAAAAGCGCACGCCACGAAAAATACCAACAGTTGATTGGTTTGTGTCAGCAATTGAAACCCGTGCTGACGGCGGTGGTGCATCCCTGCGATGAGGTGTCGCTGCGCGGCGCAATCGAAGCGGCGGATCTCGGTTTGCTCAAGCCGATATTGGTGGGGCCGCGCGCAAAAATCGAAGCGGTGGCGCAAGCGCACGGATTGAATATTGCGCCCTACGAAGTGGTCGATGTGCCGCACAGTCACGCTGCCGCTGATGGCGGTGTGCGTTTGGTGCGTGAAGGCAAAGCCGAAATGTTGATGAAAGGCAGTCTGCACACAGATGAATTGATGGCGGCGGTGGTTGATGGTCAAACCGGTTTGCGCACGGATCGCCGCGTGAGTCACGCTTTCATTATGGATGTGCCGAATATAGACCATCCCATCATCATCACCGACGGCGCTATCAATATTTTTCCCACGCTGAAAGACAAAGTGCATATTTTGCAAAACGCGATTGATTTTGCACATGCGCTCGGCATTGATGAACCGAAGGTGGCCATATTGTCGGCGATGGAAACGGTAAATCCCGATGTGCCTTCTACGGTGGAAGCGGCGGCGCTGTGCAAAATGGCGGATCGCGGACAGATTACAGGCGCGATTCTCGACGGGCCTTTGGCCTTGGACAACGCGATTGATTTGCAAGCGGCGCAGATCAAAAAAATTCATTCTCCTGTTGCAGGTAGCGCAGATATTTTGTTGGTGCCGGATTTGGAAGCGGGCAATATGCTGGCAAAAAGCCTCACTTTTATGGCAGACGCAGAAGCAGCGGGTATTGTGCTGGGTGCGCGCGTGCCGATTATTCTCACCAGTCGCGCCGATTCGGTGACGTCGCGGTTGGCCAGTTGTGCTGTGGCGGCGTTAGTGGTGGAAGCGCAGCGCAAAAAACTGGCGAAGGCGCATTGATTGTGCGTGTTGCTACAGCAGAGAAACAAACCATAGCAGACAAACAGGCCACAGCAGACAAGCAGGCCATTCTGGTTCTGAATGTCGGTTCTTCCAGCCTCAAGTTTTCATTGTTTGATACGCAACTGAATGCGCTATTCAGCGGGCAATTGGAAGGTTTGGGTGCCACGCCAAATTTTTATGCGCGCGCGGCCAATGGTGATGTGTTGGCGAAGCAGATATGGCCGGAAAGATATGAACTGTCACACGATGAAGCGCTGGCATATTTGCTGGATTTTTTGCAGCAACAGCTGGCGGATTATCAGTTGATGGCAGTGGGGCATCGCGTGGTGCATGGCGGTGTGGATTTTTGTGAGCCTGTGAGCATCACGCCGGCGGTGCTTCATGCATTAGAGCAGTTGTGTCCGTTGGCGATATTGCATCAACCGCACAATTTGCAGCCAATACGCGCGCTGTTGTCGATGCAAGCAGATTTGCCGCAAATCGCCTGTTTTGATACCGCGTTTCATCACACACAGCCTGCACTTGCCAGTGCCTTTGCGCTGCCGCCCAGCATCACAGATAAAGGTGTGCGCCGTTACGGATTTCATGGGCTGTCTTACGAATACATTGCTGCGACATTGCCGCAAGTGGCTCCGGAAATAGCGGACAAGCGCGTGATTGTCTTGCATCTCGGCAATGGTGTGAGTCTGTGTGCGATGCATGAACGTCGCAGCGTTGCCACTACTATGGGCTTTACCGCGCTGGATGGCGTGCCGATGAGTACGCGCTGCGGCAGTCTCGACCCAGGTGTGCTGCTGTATTTGATGGATGAATTAAAAATGGATGCGCGCGCCATCGAAAAATTGCTGTACAAGCAGTCGGGGTTGCTCGGTGTGTCGGGCGTATCTAGCGACATGCGCACACTGGAAGCATCGAACGAACCGGCGGCGCGTTTCGCCATCGACTTGTTTGTGTATCGCATCGCGCGTGAAATCGGTTCACTGGCAGCTGCTTTGGGTGGGCTGGATGCGTTGGTGTTTACTGCAGGCATGGGCGAACACTCGGCGTTGATTCGAGAAAAAATCTGTGTCGCTTGTGCATGGTTGGGTGTGCAAATCGACGAAACAGCCAATCGAGAAAACCGGCAGCGCATTGCGTCTGCTGCAAGTCGCGTGGCTGCTTGGGTGATTCCTACGAATGAAGAAAAGGTGATTGCGCAACACGTGGTGCGCTGCTTGCTATAAAGCTCAGGAGTGTTTGTGGATTGGTTGTTGTTAGTAAAAGCGGTGTTGATGGGCTTGGTAGAGGGTCTGACGGAGTTCTTGCCCATTTCCAGCACCGGGCATTTAATTGTCGCTGGCACTTGGCTTAATTTCTGGACGGAACAGAAGCGCGAAGTCTTTGAAATCGTGATACAACTCGGTGCTATTTTGGCCGTGTGCTGGATTTACCGCGAGCGTTTGCTGCGTGTGTTGTGTTCTCTGCAATCTTCGTCATCACAACGCTTCATCATCAATGTGTTGCTGGCGTTTTTGCCGTCGGCCATCGTCGGCGTGTTATTTATTCATGCTATCAAAGAATACTTGTTCAACCCTGTTACCGTGGCCTATGCCTTGGTTGTGGGTGGCTTTTTGATTTTGTGGGCCGAGAAGAGAGAGCATACGGTAAGCGTGGCATCCGTGGATGATATGACGTGGCGCGACGCGCTGAAGATTGGCTGTGCGCAGTTGCTGGCGCTAGTGCCGGGCACGTCGCGCTCTGGCGCAACCATTATCGGCGGCTTGCTGTTTGGTTTGTCGCGCCAGGCGGCGACAGAGTTTTCATTTTTTTTGGCCATTCCAACGATGTTGGCGGCCACGGCGTTTGATTTGTTTACGCACCGGCATTTGTTGAGTGTGGATGATGTGGGTGTATTTTCAGTAGGATTTGTCAGCTCGTTTGTTTTTGCGATGGTGGCGGTGCGCGGCTTGTTGCGCTATATCCAGCATCACGATTTCACGGTGTTTGCTTGGTATCGTGTGGTTGTGGGCGCTGTCATCCTGTTATTGAGTTACTCGTAGTTATTGCATTTGGTGGAGGATATTTTTATGGCAGCTATTCAAACCATTAGCCCTGCGCAATTTCGCAATATGCAGCATGACGGGCAGTGCGTGATCGTCGATGTGCGTGAAGCAGCGGAATACGCGGCGGGTTGTGAAAATGGCACTTGCAATTGGCCCTTGAGCGCTTTGACTGCTGCGCGTGTGGCCGAGTGGGTGGAACAAAACCAGGTGAAGCCGGAACAGACGGTGGTATTGCTCTGCGCGCGCGGTATGCGAGCACAGCAAGCAGCAGATAAGCTCGCGCAGTTGCTGCCTAATCCTTTAGCTGTTGTGGCGGGAGGGCGCGCCGCGCTGAACCCACCAGTTGCAGGTGCGCCATTGTCTATCGAGCGGCAAGTGCGCATCGCCGCTGGTAGTTTGGTGTTGTTGGGTGTTGTGCTGAGTTGGTTGTTTCATCCGGCGTTTATCGGTATCGCGGTATTTGTCGGTGTGGGACTGGTTTTTGCCGGTGTAACAGATTGGTGCGGTATGGGAATGCTGCTGCTGAAAATGCCTTGGAACAGGCCGTCGCAGGGCTGAGTTTTGACTCTCTTGCTACTCACTGTCGGAATTTTGATCGGTGTTGTGCTTGGCCTCACTGGAGCAGGCGGGTCGGTACTGGCTGTTCCGCTGATGCTGTTTTTGTTGCACCTGCAACCGGTGGATGCGACTGGCTTGGCATTGGGTGTGGTGGCAATTAGCAGTGCTTACGGTGCGATGCAGCGTATTCGCCAGCGCGAGGTTTTGTGGATTCCGGCACTCCTGTTTGGCTGCAGTGGTGCGGTATTGGCTCCGCCGGGTCGCTGGTTGGCGGGGCTGGTACCTACATCGATATTGCTGGCAGGCTTTGCTGCGCTGTCTTTGGTGATTGCGGCGCGCATGCTGTATCAGAGTGTGCGCAGCCCTGAGTTGGCCAGAGTGGTGCGCGCTGGCGACAATTTGCACGAACCGCCAGAGCCTTTGTTGTGTCGCTTGAGCGAAACCGGGCGGTTTGATTGGCGGCTGCGTTGTATGGCTGGCTTGACGGGAGGTGGCGCTCTGACGGGCTTGTTGTCCGGTTTTTTTGGTGTGGGCGGCGGTTTTCTTATCGTGCCGTTCTTGAATCAGTTAAACGGTGTGACCATGCGCCAGGCTGTTGCGACATCGCTGGTTATCATCGCCGGTATTTCTGGCAGTGGTTTTTTCAGTCACTTGGCGGCGCATGCAGTGAATTGGCAGCAACTTGGTTTGCTGGCGCTGGGCGGTGTTGCAGGCATGATTATCGGCAGTCTTGTGGCGAGCAGATTGGCGGGTGCTTATTTGCAGCGGGTCTTTGCCTGCACCATTGTCGCTATGGCCGGGTTGGTGTTGTGGCGCGCAATTTTGATTTGAGGGAATTGCTATGATTTTTCGACAACTGTTTCACGCGGATAGCGGAACGTACACCTATTTGTTGGGTTGTGCACAATCGCGAGAGGCAATTTTGATTGATCCCGTGGTTGATCATATTTCGCAGTATTTACAATTGTTGCGCGAACTGGATTTGAAATTGACAGTCGCATTGGACACACATGTTCACGCCGACCACATCACTGCATTGGGCGAGCTGCGCGAAGTCACTGGCTGCCGCAGTTTGATGGGAGAGCCTGCGCGTGCGGCATGTGTCAGTGGAAGTTTTCGTGATGGCGATAAAATTACTATTGGTTTGTTGTCACTGGAAGCCTTGCATACACCTGGCCACACGGATGACTCGTATTGTTTTTTGTTGCAAACAGCTGACGAACCTTGGTTGTTTACAGGAGACACTCTGTTAATCCGTGGCACAGGGCGTACGGATTTTCAGAATGGGGATGCGCATGCGCAATATCGCAGTTTGTTTGAAAAAATACTGACATTGCCGCCGCAGACGCGCGTGTATCCAGGCCATGATTACAAAGGCTGGACCATGAGCACACTGGAAGAAGAAAAAAATCACAACCTGCGTTTGCAAATTAAAAATGAAGCGGCTTATGTTGAGATGATGGCCAATTTGAATCTTCCAAACCCCAAGTGGATGGATGTGGCTGTGCCTGCTAATTTGCACTGTGGGAAAAAGGATAAAGCGTGATGTTACCTCTGATTGTTGATCCCGGCGAATTGCATGTGGCGCTGGCACAAAAAAAATATTTACTGGTGGATTTGTCGGCGGCAGAGAAATATCGCGAAGGGCATATTCCCGGTGCAGTGCATCTCGATATGGCGCTGCTCACCAGCGGTGAAAAACCTGCCCCGGGAAAACTGCCAGCGCTGAGCAAACTGGCGGAGGTGTTGGCTGGTATCGGCATCGCGCCAGACACGCATGTCGTGTGCTACGACGATGAGGGTGGACTGTGTGCAGCGCGTTTGATCTGGACGCTGGATGTGGTTGGCCATGCGCACAGCACTTTCCTCAACGGCGGTAAAACTGCGTGGGTAGCCGAGGGTCTGCCGTTGGAGACAAGCCCCAACACGACGCCATTGCCTTGTGCGCCGCAAGTTTTGACGCTAAACAAGCATTTGTTGATGACAGCCGCTGATATTCAGGCTCACCTTGCCGATGATGATTTTCTGGTGTGGGATGCGCGCAGCCGAGAAGAATACACAGGCGAAAAAATAGTGTCGGCGCGCGGCGGCCATATTCCCGGCGCAGTGCATTGTGAGTGGAAAGAATTGCTGGACAATACGCGCGCCATGCGTTTTCGTAGCGACTTGGCAGAATACTTGCGGCAGAAAGGTATTACGCAAGACAAAAATATAGTTACGCACTGTCAGACGCATCGCCGTTCTGCGCTGACGTATCTTGCAGCAAAAAGCCTCGGCTATCCGCGTATTGCCGCTTATCCCGGCTCGTGGTCAGAGTGGGGCAATGCTGAAAACCTTCCTATTCACACAGGAGTGAATCCCTGAATGTCACTGTTTAATTTTTCTGAAGATGCCAGTCTGATGGATAAGTGCTTTGTGTTGTCGCAATACCTGTTGCCGCAGCATTTGCTGTCTCGCGTAGTGGGGATGTTGGCAGAAAATGAAACGCCGTGGTTGAAGAACTGGTTGATTGAAAAGTTTATTCGTCGCTACAACGTCAATATGAATGAAGCGGCGCAAGCGGATTACAAAAAATATCGCCACTTCAATAGTTTTTTTACTCGCGAGTTGGCTGCAGGGTTGCGACCTATTTGTGAAAACGGTGCGGCTTCCCCGGCCGATGGTCAGGTGAGCCAAGTGGGAAATATTGAGTGCGGGCGCATTTTTCAGGCCAAGGGTCAGAGCTATACCGCGCTGGAATTGCTGGGTGGCGACGAGCAGCTCGCCGCGCAATTTGATGACGGCTTGTTTGCAACAGTGTACTTGTCGCCGCGCGACTATCATCGCGTGCATATGCCGGTGGCGGGTAAGTTGCTGCGCAGTATTTATATACCCGGTGATTTGTTTTCCGTGAACACTACCACTGCTGATAATGTGCCGCGTTTGTTTTCGCGCAATGAACGCTTGGTTGCCATTTTTGATACCGAGTACGGTGAAATGGCGGTGGTATTGGTGGGCGCGATGATCGTCGCTGGCATTGAAACTGTATGGGCAGGCCAAGTAGCGCCGCGTTTGCGCCAGATAGAAGAACAAGATTTTGTCAGCGCCCCCGCAGTGGTTGCACTGGAAAAAGGCGCGGAAATGGGGCGCTTCAAACTCGGTTCCACGGCGATTGTGTTGTTCAAGAAAAACAGCGGGCTGCAGTGGCGCGTGCAGGCGGGCGATATGTTGAAAATGGGCCAGCTACTCGCTGACTGATGTCGGAATGGTAGGCGAGGGTATGCGTGCAGTGACAGGGTGCTCGGCCACCCATTGATCGGGATCGAAGCGCCCGGGGCGCATGCGCTTCAAGTAACCGGAGTTGTCGGCATGTGTTGCCAATGTAATGGGATGCCGCCATTCCATGTCGAAATCTTTCCAGTATTTTTTTCCTACGGTGTTGCACTCGTGAATGTAGGCGCGGTTGATTTCGTCTTGTGACATGTCGCGCCCAAAGGTTCGTGCTGCACTAAAGTGAATGCGTTGCTTGTCCAAGGTTTCTTCAAAATCGTCACCCAACTCTAACGGTTGAAAAAAAACTTTAATGCCTTTGGGAAACAGTGAAAGCAAGCGATCGGTATCGCTGATGCCGGGTATCCACGGTGCCATCAATACACAGGCATTGAGCCCGGCGGCATGCAGTTCGTGCAATGCTTTTATACGGGCTTCCGGCGGTGGGGCTTGTGACTCCACTTGATTGGCGAGTTCACTGGTTGAGGCAGTGAAAGAGATAATCAGTTTGCAGCGTTCAGGTGCCATGCGCTGAAACAGATCAATATCGCGAGTGATCAAGGGGCTTTTGGTGGTGATAGAAATGCGTCGATTGCGCCGCGTGAGTTCGTCGATAACCCAACGGGTGTAACCCCATTGTTCCTCAATATCATTGTAAGAATCTGTGGCCAGGCTGACGCCGAACAGGAAGCGATCTTCGGGAAAGTCCTCTAGTTCGGTGAGAAAGCGGCGCTGGAAGCTGGCCAGATCCGGTTCGATGGGTTGTGTTTTGCCCTGACTGTCAGTGATGCAGTAGGTACAGCGAAAACCGCACTTGAGATAGGGTTCTACCCCGACGATGGTGAGGTTGTCAGCGTAATGGCGTTCGTGCTTGATGATTTTGTATTGGTCGCCGGTGCGATCAAGAACTTTCATGGCAGCGGCGTTCTCAGGGGTTGCGCTGACTTCAATATGCGGTATTACCGCGTATTTGGTCAATCTGCCGTGGACACTCTTTCCTCCAATCCCGTACAATACCCGCTCAGGTAGCAGCCTGAAGACGTGAGGCCATCGTGGCACAGTGAAAGCTTTCAAGAAAACGGGATGAACGCGAGTTCAGCCCGTTTTTTTTAAGCCACATCTCGGCAGCTTTTCAATAATTTCAATGAGTTACCTAGCAATAGGTGCCTTTTGCTGCGCCTGCAGAATGATGAAAGGGGAATGCGCTCGATGAGTATCACCAGAAAACCTGCCCTGCTTGTGTTGGCCGATGGCAGCATCTTTCGCGGCACCAGCATCGGTGCAGAGGGCGTCTCCACCGGTGAGGTGGTGTTCAACACCGCGATGACCGGTTATCAGGAAATCCTCACCGATCCCTCCTACTGTGAGCAGATTGTTACCCTGACTTATCCGCACATCGGCAATGTCGGCTGCAACCCCGAGGACGAAGAATCTGGCCGCGTGTGGTGTCGCGGCTTGGTGATCCGCGACTTGCCGCAGATAGCCAGCAATTTCCGTTCGACCGAAGACTTGTCCAGCTATTTGAAGCGCCACAACATTATTGGCTTGGCGGATATTGATACCCGCCGCTTGACCCGCGTGCTGCGCGAAAAAGGCTCGCAGCACGGCTGTTTGATGGCCGGTGATGCACTGGATGCAGACGAGGCTTTAGAGCTGGCGCGCGCATGGCCTGGCATCAATGGTATGGATCTTGCCAAAGTAGTAAGCACTGACAAGCCTTATCAAATGACCGAGGGCTCTTGGCGTTTGGGTGCCGGGTTCAATACGCCTGCCCCGGTGAAATACAAAGTGGTGGCCTATGATTACGGCGCCAAGCGCAACATGCTGCGCATGCTGGTGGATTTGGGCTGTGATCTGACGGTAGTGCCGGCGCAGACGCCCGCCAGTGATGTGCTGGCCATGCAGCCAGACGGCGTGTTTCTCTCCAACGGCCCCGGTGATCCGGCGGCCTGCGACTACGCCATTCGAGCAATTCAAGAGATTGTGGCGACGCAGTTGCCGGTATTTGGCATCTGTCTTGGCCATCAGTTGTTGGCGCTGGCTTCCGGGGCGCGCACCTTGAAAATGAAATTCGGCCACCACGGCGCCAACCACCCTGTGCAAGACCTCGACACTGGCGCGGTGATGATCACCAGCCAGAACCACGGCTTTGCGGCAGACGAAGCGAGCTTGCCGGCCAATTTGCGCGCCACGCACAAATCGCTGTTCGATGGCAGTTTGCAGGGCATCGCCCGCACCGATGTGCCGGCTTTCAGTTTTCAAGGGCATCCAGAGGCCAGTCCTGGTCCGCACGATGCCGCCGGTTTGTTTGACCGGTTTATTCAGATGATGGCGGAACGCCGCACCGCAGGAGATCAATAATGCCTAAGCGCAGCGACATCAAATCCATCCTGATTCTCGGCGCTGGCCCGATTGTGATCGGCCAGGCTTGCGAGTTCGACTACTCCGGCGCACAGGCGTGCAAGGCGCTGCGCGAAGAGGGCTATCGCGTCATTTTGGTCAACTCGAATCCCGCCACGATCATGACCGATCCGGCGATGGCTGACGCCACCTACATCGAGCCGGTTGAATGGCGCACGGTGGCGAAAATTATTGAGCAGGAGCGCCCCGACGCACTGTTGCCGACCATGGGTGGACAGACGGCGCTGAACTGCGCACTCGATCTCGCGCGTGAAGGCGTGCTGCAACAGTTCAATGTGGAAATGATAGGCGCGACAGCGGATGCCATCGACAAAGCGGAAGATCGCGACCGTTTTGATAAAGCGATGAAAGCCATCGGCTTGGATACCGCGCGTTCCGGCATTGCGCATTCTCTGGAAGAAGCGCTGCAAATTCTCGATCGCTTTGGGTTTCCGGTAGTGATTCGCCCGTCTTTCACCATGGGCGGTTCCGGTGGCGGTATTGCTTACAATCGCGAAGAATTTGTTGAAATTTGTGAGCGCGGTCTGGATCTGTCGCCCACCAACGAGTTGCTGATCGACGAATCGCTGCTCGGTTGGAAAGAATACGAAATGGAAGTGGTGCGCGATAAAAAAGACAACTGCATCATCGTCTGTTCCATCGAAAACTTTGATCCCATGGGTGTGCACACCGGCGATTCGATTACTGTCGCGCCGGCGCAAACCTTGACCGATCGCGAATACCAGATCATGCGCAATGCCTCTCTCGCCGTGTTGCGTGAAATCGGTGTGGAAACGGGCGGCTCTAACGTGCAGTTTGCTGTCAATCCCGATACTGGTCGCATGATCGTGATAGAAATGAATCCGCGTGTATCGCGTTCATCGGCACTGGCATCGAAAGCGACCGGTTTTCCTATTGCCAAAGTGGCCGCAAAACTGGCAGTGGGTTTTACACTCGATGAATTGCAAAACGAAATCACCGGCGGACGCACACCGGCTTCGTTTGAGCCGTCGATCGATTACGTCGTTACCAAGGTGCCGCGTTTCACTTTTGAAAAATTTCCGGCGGCCGATGCGCGCCTGACTACGCAAATGAAATCGGTCGGCGAAGTGATGGCGATAGGCCGTAGTTTTCAAGAATCGCTGCAAAAAGCCATGCGCGGCCTGGAAGTGGGTTCTGCCGGTTTTGAATCGCGCCTGCCTGCGCTGCAAGAGAGCGATGACGATGTGCGCGATGTGGTGCGCCGTGAATTGACCGTCGTGGGCGCAGAGCGTTTGTGGTACTTGGGTGATGCGTTTCGCTTGGGTATGACTGTCGATGAGGTGTTTGCCCTGACCAGTATCGACCGCTGGTTTTTGGTGCAAGTAGAAGAGTTGATTCGCTACGAACAGGCAATACAAGAGGCGACGCTGGAAGATTTGACGGCCGACTATTTGCGCACCCTGAAACGCAAAGGTTTTTCTGATGCGCGTATCGCGGCGCTGTTGAATGAAAGTGAAGCGGCTGTGCGCGAGCTGCGCCACGCGTTGCATATTCGCCCTGTTTACAAGCGCGTAGACACTTGCGCTGCCGAGTTTGCGACTGACACGGCGTATATGTATTCCACCTATGAAGAAGAGTGCGAGGCCAATCCGTCTACGCGCGACAAAATCATGGTGTTGGGTGGCGGCCCCAATCGCATCGGCCAAGGTATTGAGTTTGATTACTGTTGCGTGCATGCCGCACTGGCAATGCGTGAAGACGGCTATGAAACCATCATGGTCAATTGCAACCCGGAAACGGTTTCTACGGATTACGACACCTCGGACCGTTTGTATTTTGAGCCGGTGACGTTGGAAGACGTGCTGGAAATTGTGCACAAAGAAAACCCCAAAGGTGTGATTGTGCAGTTCGGCGGTCAAACACCGTTGAAGTTGGCGCGCGCTTTGGCCGCAGCCGGTGTGCCGATTATCGGCACCACGCCAGAGGCGATTGATCGCGCCGAAGATCGTGAGTTGTTCCAGCAGATGATTGAAAAGCTGCAACTGACACAGCCGCACAATGCCACCGTGCGCTCGGCGGAAGAGGCGGTACAAAAAGCGGCAGAAATCGGCTATCCGCTGGTAGTGCGCCCGTCGTATGTGCTCGGCGGACGCG
>CAZZNL010000007.1:0-18078 GCA_964655625.1 uncultured Pseudomonadales bacterium | reverse complement strand
GATTTTTGCAAAACACTGATTGCTTGGGAAAATAATAAGTACCGCAACCTTTACATTGCGTGCCGAGCAGATGCGGCTTTTCTGTGTCGAGCGTAAAAAAACCTTCCAACACAGGAATAGCAGGTTTGGCCGTCATGGTGTCACCTCATCAATGAATCGCGGAGAAAAAAATTATCCCAATGCTGTTGCGCGAATATTGTGCGGATCCAACTGCGCCAATAATGCCAATTGTTCAGCCGTGGGCTCTGCGGTTGTGGGAATATTGGCTGGAATATGTAACGGGAAGCCCGTATTTTCTACCACCTGCTCCACCGTAACACCCGGATGCAAAGAGCGAATTGCTACTTGATGATCAGGACCGCTGAAATCCATGATGCACAAATTGGTAATGATCCAGCGAATATCCACCAGCTCTTCCAAAGACCAGCCTTTTGCTAAGCGCGCTTTGTTGTAGCCGATAGAAGCCACCATGTCGCATTCGCCTTCAACAAAAACTTTCTTGTTGTGGTTTGGCACAAAAAAAGAATTGGCGTGGCTGATGGAGTTTCCAGGAAAACCGCGCACGCCCAACATTTGCGTTTTGGGTTTTTTGTAATCAGCACCGATCATAGAAATATTGGCTTGGCCGTAACGATCAACTTGTGTTGGCCCTACCATCGCGTGACGCTTTCCACTCCACACATTATCAAAAATGCGCGAAAAACCCATCCATGACTCGCGCTTGACTTGATAATCGCCACGCGGGCCAACCGGCACCGGCTCAGACACCATCCACGCTTCTGAATCTGTCATCATGATGTCGGTGTTGATAGTTTTCATCGATAAAGAAGCTGCCAGGCGCGGCACAATGCCAATGCCCGTTGCCAACACTTCACCATCATTTTTCCACGCTTGTGCTGCGGCACAAATCACTAAATCTACCAGTGTGTAATCACTCATCTGCTGTCTCCCGATTAAAAAACTGGCAATGGCAGTTTTTTGATGGCATCCAGGCCGCCGACTTTCTCCAAGTACTCCGCCTCAGAACACGCTACAAATTCTTTGTAGTACGCTGCCCAACCGCCTTCCTCTTTGATGGAGGCGTTATAGGTTTTGAAATGTTTTTGATCAAAACCGTACAGCGGCGCACACGATGATGGATGCGCGCCACCGGGAATATGCACCACGCCGGCGGTTTCGCTGCGCTCCCAGAACACATAGCGCGCTTCTTCGCCTTGATGGAAATATTCTGTTGCTACCAACTCATCACAAGTGGCAAAGGTTTTATCTGCCGCGCGCACCATCAAGTCGTCCATGTAATGATCGGGGCCTTTGATTTGGCACACACCGCGATTATCGGCGCGATCAACGTGTACCAATGCCACATCCAATTTCAAGGCCGGCATCGCCACCCACTCTTTGTCATCGTAAGGTGATGACACCAGTTTGAGATCAGGATTCTGCTTCAGCACGTCTGTGCCCAAACCGATGCGCGTAGGAATAAAGGGAATGTTGTAGCCTGCGGCTTTCAAGCCGAGCAGGAACATGCCTTCGTCCACTTCCATCACGTCGATATCGCCGTTCTGGCGCGCCTGACGAAAATAGGGCTCCAGCGGAATAAAATCGAGCGAGACGAAAGCAAAAATCACCTTCTTCACTTTGCCCGCCGCACACAGCATGCCGACATCGGCACCGCCGTAAGCCACCACCGTGAGGTCTTTCAGATCAGAGCGGAGGATTTCGCGGATCAATGCCATGGGTTTGCGGCGCGGACCCCAACCGCCAATACCGATGGTCATACCATCGCGCAGCTGGCCGACGACATCGGCTGCTGTCATGACTTTATTCATGCTCGCTACCTTTTAATTGAGATGACAAGGAAATGGAGAGTAAAACACTGCTCCGAAAAGCGCTGAGATACTACGTTTGAGGGGCGGCGCTGTCAATGCAAAACTGCGTCCACCCAAGCACAAATTCCTTTTGAAACAATTAGTTAGGAATTCACCTGCGCGCAGTGGCGCTGCAGTGCATCAGCCTCGGCCGCCATGCCGGCGCGTATCTTGGCTCCCATCCAGAAATCGATAGCCCAGGCCAGCGGCCCACTGATGCGCAATTCGCAACGGTAAGAACATTGCTGCTCATTGATCGGCTGGATCTGGCGCGAACGCTGACCGCCCGCCCATCGGGTAAACCAGCCGAGATCGCACCAGACAAAATGCGAAGGTGACTCGGCCTGCAGTATCTGATGCTTTACCACATTGCCACCAAACTGCTCGGCCACTACCGCTACTACCGCGCTTCCCACCACCGGCTCCCCTTTCACTTTAATCAGCCAGGGGTTCCACTGCGGATAGTTGCCGAAGTCCACCAATGCGCCGTAAACCTGCGCAGCACTGGCTTGGATGGCGCGCTCTTCTGTGTAGATGCGTTGCGTACAACTGTCTGGCATGATGCGGCTTCCGTGATTTTGTTCAGCAGCGGATCTTCCACTGATCTGCCTGCGCTGACAACCACAGCAGCAAAAATAATCAGGAACATCACCAATAAGAAAAGGAGACTGGCATGCATCATTGTCCTGAGCGCGACAATGCAGAATCTGCCACAGCCAATATTCGCCAGTGGGAAAAACATTTACTGGCCGATGTAGAAAAAAATGATTTTGTCACCGCATGGGATAATCACGCGTTGGAGTTTAGCCAGGCCTATGCCCGTGGCCGTTTGCCAGCCTGGCGCGCTGCGCGTCTACTATTACAAATGTTGCAACGCGATCCCAAAATCGCCGCGCATTTACAAAATCTCAACCAGCACGAACAGCTGCGTATAAATCGGGTGCTGCGCCATCGCCTGTTAAATCCAGACTGGTATCGCACCAGTGCCAGCACACTGGTGCAGCATCTGCAATCACTGCTGCCCAGCAAACACATCGCTGCCGTTGTTGAAGCCAATGGCAAACCGGTTGAACTGCACCGCCAACGCCGTTTTCGCAATTGGGGGCGCACGGTAGACCATCAACCCGCATACACTTTTATTCCACGCAGCGTGCAGGGCGTGTGCAATATTGTGAAATGGGCAAAAGCACAACAACTGCCTGTGCGCGCGGCGGGTTATCGCCACACATGGACAAACCTATACAGCGAAAACGGCAGCGTTTTAATTTCTATGCTGCCCCTGGATATAGCAGAGGAGTTGCCGGCACAGCATCCGGATATAGATCCAAGCAGCGACCTGCAAGGTGTACGCCTCGTTGGAACCGTAGAAGAAAATGGCGTGAGCAAAGCACTGTGTCGCATCGGTGCCAGCACATCGAACGAACAATTTCGTCGCTGGTGTCTGGATGAACAAGGCGGCAACTGGCAATGGACTTTGCCGCTCAATGTCATCATGGTGGAGATTACTTACGGCGGCAGTAACGCGCCGATTTGTCACGGCGGTGGTTGGCGCAATGAAACACTGTCGGATTTGGTTACCGCGATCGAATTTGTGAATGCCAATGGTGAAGTACAGATCGTTGATGACCCGCAACAACTGAAAGCGGCGGCGGGCTGCTTTGGTTTACTGGGTATCGTGACGGCGATTACGCTGAAATTAGATCCCATGACCTATGCCGTCATGCAGCCCGTTAAAAAACCGCTGGCCTTGTGCGTACCACCGCTCTCTCTGAAAGATGTGCCTGCAGAAATCCATCTGGATGGCATTTCTGCGCTCGACCTACAACAGGCAGAAAACACATTTATCCACCAGTGCGAAAACCTCTATTACGCCGAATGGTTTTGGTTTGTGTTTGAGCAGCAGGGCTGGGTGAACTGCTGGCACAACGACGGCCAAAAAACACAAGCGGTGGACTACCCATCCGCCACTGAAACCTGGTTTCAGGAAATGCAAAATTATCTGGGGCAGCTGTTGTTGGATTTTGATTTGTTTGAGCTATTGCCAGGTGATATTCAGGCAAAAATTTTGGCCAAAACAGCGATGGCGGTATTGCCCAGCGACAAAACCATTGTCACGCCTTTGATCGACGCGCTGCACTTTCGGCGCGGCGTACAAAATATGCGCGTATTAGACATTGAATTAGAAATCCCCATTCCTGCGCGCGCCGATGACCCGACAAAACCGGACTGGTCCATCTGCCAACGCGCATGGTGGGATGCTATTCGTCTGGTATACGACAGCGCGAGCGGCAGTGCCGATACCCCCATGCGCTTGACGCTGGAAATGCGCGTCATGGGCGGTTCGTCCATTTTACTGGCTCCGCAATACGGCAATACTTTCGGCAGTTGCTCCATTGAAGTGTTGACACATTGCAATACACCGATGGATGAGTGGCAGGCCTTTAAGCAAAAAATTCTCGATGCCTGGACAGCTTACCGCGATGCCAACGGTGTACTGCTCAATGCGCGCCCACACTGGGCCAAAGAGTGGGAAGGTTTGGCGATGCACGGCGCACCCATCAAACAGTATTTGCGCAACACCGCTTACGCTGCGGTGATTCCTGCATTCAAACAACAGTTGGAAGCCATCGCCCACGCGGGCCATGTCGATATCCGCGATATGAAAGCGCGCTTCAGCAACCCTCTGCTCGCTGATATTTTAGATTGGAAATAAAGCATGCCGCGCTCACTGATTACACTGTTACTGCTGACGCTATTACTGTTAGGTGCCGCACAACGCACAACTGCCGAGCCTATGTTGACTATCAACACGCGTACCGACCACTACCTGCTAGCCAACTTGCTCTCTTGCATGGTGGACGACAACGCCCACTTGACTTTCGAGCAGGCGCGCACAAATCCGGATGCCTTTGTAGTCCGCGATACCGATGCCGTCGTCGTCGGCTTCTCGCGCGCGGCACTGTGGTGCAAGCTCAATCTGCACAACACCACACCAAACACACAAAATCTTTTATTGGTGATCGCGCAACCGCTATTACTAGAAGTTTCTATTTATGACGTGCGCAGCAATGGCAGCTACACCCAGGCGCGCTCCGGCATCTATTACAACAATGAAAGCAATGCCAGGCCGCACCGCTATCCCAACTATCGCGTCACACTGAACCCCGACGAAGCACGCAGCATTTATTACCGCGTCACAGCATCCAATATTTTGTTTCCGCTCTCTGTATGGAAAGAAGATGCCTTCACCCGCAATGACCATATAGACCAGTACATCACCGGTTTTTACTACGGCATGCTGGCCTTGGTGGGCATCTACAACTTTCTGATGTTTTTTATCGTCCGAGAAAAATCACATCTGTATTACGTGTTTTTTCTCGCCTCCTTCATCTGTGCCATGGCTACTATTGAAGGTGTATTGATGGAACATCACGGCAAGTTTTTTACCCAGAACTCGCTGCTGATTTTGTATGTATTCAATCATTTGATGCTGTTTTTTCTGACGCTGTACGCATCGCTGTTCATGGATCTACCCGACAAATACCCACGACTAGACCGCTGGCTGCGACGACTCGGCTGGCTGGCGCTTCTGACCATGCCAATGCCGTTTATTTTCGGTGTGCACGGCTTTGATATCTTCCACGGCATTTTTGCCGGCATTGTCTGCACGGCCGTGCTGGGAGGCGGCTTTTATGTGCTACTGCAAGGATCGCTGTTTGCGCGCTACTTCATGGTGGCATGGAGCATGTTGCTGGCTGGCGCACTGGTTTACATGTTGACTGTATTCGGTGTTTTGCC
This sequence comes from uncultured Pseudomonadales bacterium, assembly GCA_964655625.1. Lineage (GTDB taxonomy): Bacteria > Pseudomonadota > Gammaproteobacteria > Pseudomonadales > UBA7239 > UBA7239. The sequence continues at coordinate 12,412 of CAZZNL010000007.1, read as the reverse complement.
ACACAACCATTTGACGGCGAATGCCATTCAAATCGGCTCAGTGTTTGAAGCCATCCTGCAATCGCTAGGTCTCGCCGCAAAAATTGCGCAACTCAAAAAAGAGAGCATCGCCGCGCACGAAAGCGCATTACAAATCCAGAAGCAAGCCAATTTACAACTGGAAGACAAAGTGCGTGAACGCACGCACGCCCTGGAAAGTTTGACTGCAAAATTGGCGAAATACCTGTCGCCGCAAGTGTATAGCTCCATCTTCCACGGCCAGAACGATGTACGTGTTGAAACACGCCGCAAAAAGCTGACAGTTTTCTTTTCTGATATTAAAGGCTTTACCGAAATGACAGACAGCCTTGAATCAGAAGTGTTGAGCAGCCTGCTCAATAACTACCTCGATGAAATGGCACAGATAGCCCTCAAACACGGTGGCACTATTGATAAATTTATCGGCGATGCTGTCATGGTGTTTTTTGGCGATCCCGAATCCAATGGCGAAAAAGAAGATGCCATTGCCTGTGTGCGCATGGCTCTGGATATGCGCGACCGGATGATTGTATTGCGCGAAAAATGGAAGAATGAGGGCATCTACAAGCCTTTGCGTATACGCTGCGGCATCAACACCGGCTACTGCACCGTCGGCAATTTTGGCTGCGAAAACCGCATGGATTACACCATCGTCGGCGGCCAAGTGAATCTGGCCAGCCGCCTGGAATCCAATGCACAACCCGATCAAATTCTAATCTCGCACGAAACCTATGCATTGGTAAAAGAGGTTGTTGCCTGCGTTGAGAAAGGCGAAATCACCGTGAAAGGCATTGCGCGGCCTGTGCAGACTTATCAAGTGCTAGACCTGAAAGAGAATATCGACAGCACTGTCACCACACTCTCCGCCCACCACGATGGCTTTGTTGTCGACATCGATTTGCACAAAACCAATCGCAAACAAGCGGCGGCTTATTTGCAGGGCTTGCTCGACGACCTCAACCGTTGAGTTGAGCAATATGCACGCACAAAAAAAGCGGCCGCAGCCGCTTTTTTATTTCTGCAACGTACATCGCCGCCAATTCAGGCAATGCCGCCAATCACAAGCACCAATCCCAAGAGGGCAAGCGCCATCACTTCCCATGTCTTGCCGAGATTGCACAAACCGTACAGATAAGACAATGGCGGCAGAAATACGCTCATAAAACCCCAAGCGTAATCGGTTTTGAATGACAGGATGATCATGTAGCCCCAGCTCAACAGCAAGGTGGCGATGCCGAAGATGACACACACAGAAGCAATGGAATCCATAAAACACTCTCGTTAATAGGGGATGCAGGAAACGCGGCCATTATAGGGTGTCCGCCCGCAATCCGGAACCAAGCTCTCATGGTGTACGCGCGATGGCCCAGACATGCACTGCCGCAGCGCCAGCGGCTCGCAGCAAACCAGTAATTTCAGTTGCGGTACTGCCCGTGGTCAGCACATCGTCTACCAGCGCCACGGTTTGCCCCTGCACCACGCCGCGCAAGCAAAACGCATCTGCCAGATTGCTCTGACGCTGCGTCCGGCTCAAGGTCTGTTGGCTGGACGTATGGCGCTGACGACGCAAGCCAGCATGCAGCGGCAAACGCAACTGCCGCGACAACACGCACGCCACTTCCCGGCCCTGATCAAAGCCGCGCTGACGCAGACGCCGCCAGTGCAGCGGCACAGGCATCACACAATCTGGCAGCGGCCAATGCTGCCGTGCGTAATATTGCTGAACCCAGTCGGCCATACTGCGCGCCAGCCAATGCCCACATGCCAGCTGGCTTTGATGCTTGTACCGATTCAACAAACCCGACACAGGTTTTTCGTAACGAAATGCACACAGCGCACCATCGAACAGGGGCGGAGTATGCACGCAGTCGCTACACAGCGGGGCAGCCACTGCCATTGGTATGGCGCAACGGGTACACGCCTGTATATTCCATGGCAGATCTTGCTCACAGCCCGCACACAGCGGCTTCAAACTGCGCACAGTGCCTTCACACAACAAACAGCGTGAAGACACTAAAACATCGAGGCTTTTTCTTAACTACACGGCTCTTAGCGACACGGTTCTTAGCGACATGGAAATCCTTTTCCATAAAAAAGACGATCAACAACAGCAAATATTTAATGCCTATGGCTCATCATGCAATACAAAACTGGCACCTTCCTGTACCTGTGCCACAGCAGTCTCCGGCGTAGAAAAAGCAATGCCGCCCGCCAATACACTCTCTGCACTTTCAGTGTGAATATTGATACCAGAAAACAAACCTGCCTTGACATCAATGCCGCTCACATTCCAAAAACGGCTCTCCGCTTTGACTTGTTTGGCATATTGCGGCCACACATTGATATACACATACACTTTGCTGCCATCATCAGATAAATCACTGCCAAGTATCGTGCCCACCTGCACTTGGCGATAAAGCACAGGATTGCCAGGCTTCAAAGAGCCCAGCTGCGTTGCAATCAAACGGAGATTCAATCCTTCTGGCAAAGCCGTCGTCACCGGCTCCTGCAAGGCCACCTGGACTTTCTCGCGCGGGCAGGAGTACATGTGAGTGAGAGATAGCTGCCGAACAGTGCATCCAAATTTTGTGTGCGCGCCAAACCCACAGCCATATCCACTTTCCAGAACCGGCTGCCGCTATTCAGCCACGGCAGCGCTTCCGTTTTCAAAATCGCTTCTGCATCCACGCCTTGCATATTACTGCGCAATTGCAACCGCGTAATTTGACCCAGGGCGATACCGCGATAACGAATTTCACTGCCAGTGCTTAACCCTTTGGCATCTGGCAAGTGCAGCCAGACGGCAACACCCGCATTGGCGGCTTCTTCTCTGCTGTTAAACAGGCGCAACCGATCATCTGCTGCCACAGCCGCGCCAGGCACTGCATTCTCTTGAAAACTATCGAAAGCAATGCCGCCATCCAGCATCTGCGCAATAGAGCCCACGCGCAGCACCATGCCACTGGTACTGACTTTCATATCCATAGCACCGGCGCGCCAAAAACGACTTCCCGCTTTCAGTAGATGTTGATACTCCTGTGTCACGCGAATTTTGATCTGCACGGCTTTGCCATCTTCGCGGTGACGTACCGATTCCACTGAACCCACAACCAAGCCGCGATGCAAAACTGGCGCACTGGCACTGATGCCTTTGGCATCATCTGTTTCTAACACCAACGATATACCGGGCTGATTCAGCAAAGCATTGGCCACGATTTGTTTTTCATCATCCAGCAAGGCAAAGCTGTGGCCATCGTGAATATCTTTGCTGGCTTTTTCATCGGGCGTATCAAAAGCAATACCGCCCATCAACATGGCAGCAACTGGTGCCGATTGAATTTGTACGCCATTGCGCAAATTGGCATTGATGCGCACACCGCTCACATTCCAAAAGCGGCTGCTGGCGTTCACCAAGTAGCGAAACTCCGGTTTCACTAAAATATGTATCGTCACTTTATCGCGCTCTAATACGCGATTTTGTACAACGCCAACCACAAACTCCCGGTAATACACGGGCATGCCACTACTGACCGAACCGGCAGTGGCTGTCGTCAAGCGCAGATGCAAACCGGGCTCGCTGTAATCGCTAGTGTCTGGCCCTTCTGCCGCAACGAACTCATGATCTTTTACCGGTGCACCATCGGCATTCGGTGTAAAAGCGAGATAAGAACCACCCGTCGCCAACGCCTCCAAACCGCTAATACCTGCTGCCGTAAGCTGTGGTCGCACCAACCAAAAATGGGTTTTATTCGTGACAAAAGATTCAAAGCGCGGATCAATACCAAAGCGCCCGATCACCGAATCATCTTTATCGCGATACCAAAGATCGCGCAATTTGCCGATGGGAATGCCTTTATACATCACTTTGGTGACGCCCTTGGTCAAGCCGTCTGCCGAAGGAAAACGCACGTTCACGAACATGCCGGTTTCAGCGGATTCGTAATCTTGATACAGAAAAAAACTGTCACCATTACTGGCCGGACTTTCTCCTTCACTCGGCAAACTCATGCTGATGCCGCCCGCCAGCAAACTGATCAGCGATTCTGTTTTCACTTGCACGCCACTTAAACCGGCATTGATTTGCACACCACTGGCATTCCAGAAGCGCGTATTTTTTCGCACCATACCGGCATATTGTGGAAAAATAAATGCGCCGATCTCGATACCACTGCCATCTGGCAACATCACCGCCGTCTGCACCGACCCCACCTGGATCTGCCGTGAAAAAATAGGCGCGCCGACACCGAGCGAACCCAAGCGATCAGTTTTGAATTTGATATGCAGGCCCGGCACGCTGTCTGGCAGCGGTGGCGCGGATTTCAATGCCACAAACTGTGTGGCACTGTCGCCGCTCAAATTGTTTGTCGACAATTGTGTGCCGATATAATTGCCAGAAAAAATCGTTCCCAGCCCCGACACACCGCCGAGCGAGATTTGCGGCTGCACCAACCAGAATTGCGACTCCTTGGGAACGCCGCCGCGTTTTTGCGCCACACGCTTGTCAATTTCCACATCAACCAACACGCCTGTTAAATCATCCTTAGCTTGCAACCGGCGCACAACACCGACTGTAATCCCTTTGTGTTTCACCTGCGTTTGATTCGGCACTATGCCTTCGCCGTTTTCAAATTCAATCGTGATGGTCGGCCCCATGTCCAACAGGCTGCGCCACACCAACCAAGCGCCCACCATCAAAGCAATGATGGGCAACAACCAGATAGGCGCTATGCGGCGATGCTTGGTAACAGCAGGAACAGGCAGCGGAACATCACTCATGACCAACCTCTTGCTTGCAAAGTTTTTTCTAACGCCGTTCTAACAAAATGATTCTACAGAGATGGTGCTAGCGAATATGTTCGCGAATAAACACACCAGCATCTCTCACCCAGCCGTCCAACACCGGTTTCATTTCATCTACGGTAACTTTCTTTTTGCTGTCGCTCACTACCGGGCCAATACCTGAACGCACCGATTTTGTCACGAGCGCATTGGTTTGACTGTCGCGCAGCTTCGCTTCCAAATACACCACATAGCCGCGACTGTTGGCTGCTGCAACAGGGGAGATATCGGTGAAAATCATCGCCACCGTTGTGTTTTCGGTGGCGCGCGTTTTCGGTGCTGCCTTATTGGCGGCTTCTGTTTTGTGCTCAATCGGTTTGACGCCGGTAATCGCCGCATCCAAACGCAATACTCCTGGGCCAGGCTTATCCACAATTTTCAAATCTTTGCCGATTTCTTTCTTTGCTTGTTCCGTAATGTAGCGCAGGGCTTCCAGCATTTTTCCTTTGGAAGCACGGCTCAATAAAGGTGGGCGTGGATACAGGCCAATCGGATCAATCATGATCGCGTTGTACTGACCTTTTTTCAGTTGCGGGCTCACCCAGCGCAAACTGGTACCGCCCGTCGCCGCTTGCACTTCTTCCATATCGGTGTAATCAACCAGGTAACCTGAAAAATGGCTATTGAACGCTTTCTTTTCTTCTGCTGATTTAACAACGACAGGTGTCGCCTTGGGCTCATTGCGCCCCAACCATTGATTTACTGTGGCACAGCCGCTCAATGAGACAACCGTGGCTGCCGCACACAAGGCTGTGCACAACATGGTCATGGAATGCTTTTTCATAAGACACCTTTGGGAATGGGAAGAAAACTAAAAACCATTGGAAAAATGGCACGACAACGGAAACAGGAACGGTGCGCATTCTACTGCACTCGTCTAGCGCGCGACTCAGTCATCCGGCGCGGCGGCATCCCAGATCAAGCGCGGGTCAAAGCTCATGGACGACAACATCGTCAGGATGACAGCTGCACCAAAGGCGGTGGCTCCCATACCTGGTTCGACGGAAGCGGTTTGTCCCAGCTTCACCAAACCCACCATCACCGCGACCACAAAAATATCCAGCATCGACCAGCGACCGAGAAACTCCACGGCGCGATACACCACGATCCGCCGCTGCTTGTCCATCGGCCAACGGTATTGCACCGACAGCAGCAACACCATAATGCTGACAATTTTTCCCAGCGGCACCACAAAGCTGGCAATAAAAACCACTGCCGCAATACCGTAAATACCGTGATGAATCAGCAGCGCCACGCCGCCGATGATGGTGGACGGATCGCCGCGATTGAACAACAGGATATTCATGATCGGCAGCATATTCGCCGGTATCAGCAGCAACAGCGCCAACAGCAAGAAAAACCAGCTCAACACCAAGCTGTGCGGCTTGCGCATATGCACCGCTTCACCGCAACGCGGACAGCGCGCCACTCCCTGCTGTGGGCAGGGCAGCAAACAATGACAGCTTTTACACAGCGCCAAACCGCGACTGGCAGCAGTGACAACAGGCTCCGACATCAAGGCGTCCGTTAGCGCTTCGCGGGTGGTTCATCGTCAGGCAGGATAAACACCGCCTTACCCGTCGGCCGCTCGGGCGGCACATCCGTAGGCTCCAATGACAAGGACAGACTGGACGCACTCAGAATGGCATCAATGGCACTGGTATCTGCCGCTTTACCGGGCGCCGCTTTCTTCTCCTCTTCATCAAAAGAACCGCGCAACCACGCGGGCAGTTCGCTTTCAGGGCTGTCGATCGGCGCTAAAGCCAAATCCGTTTCCAGCTCCAGAGCAAAAGCCTTGGCTTTCTCCAGATAATTGTTCGTAGGCGTTTCCGCCTGTACCTCATCGGCAGGTAGAAAGGCAGCAAAGAAACCGCGAATTTCCGCCAGCTGATCTTCCAACAACATCGGCACCAAACTGGAATACATATCGAGCAGAGTAATTGCATTTTTAGACGAATCCGAATCGGTGGCGTATTGCAAACGACTGGCAATTGCGCGATTCAAAATATGAAAATCTTCGTAAATCTGAATCAGGCCATCGAAAGCAAATTGGCCTTTTTTACCGTTGTGGGTCAAAAAATATTGCGCCAGCAAATACATACCTGCGACGCGAAAAACCGTTTCCTCTTCTGTCGCCAGCGGCAAATGAAAGCGCGCCATCGGCCGCATATAAGCCGTTTTTGGGCAACCGCAAGTAGGAAAGATCAAACCGAGCATGGAACTTAAGACTCGCTGCAGTGCCGTGGTTTGCACCACGGTGCGCTCTTCTGTCACCACTTCCAAACGCACTTCATCAATAGAACGCGTGGCATGCAAACGTTCCACCACACGATACAACTGCAGCGCCATAGGGCAGTGACTGTGTTCTTCTGTTTTCAACGGGCAATGCGAACACTGACGAAACCCCAGCTCGGTCCATGACGGCGGATTAGCGACCGGCGCACTGATAAGTTCAAACGTTGCTCCATCCAGATCAAAATCAAAAACCTCTGTGGTTTTATCGTTCAGACCGATGCGATAACTGATGCGTACAGGTTCCATGTTCACCTTCTTATTGTTGTTTCACTGGCGGCGCGGTTGTTCTCGTAGGCCTGCCAGAGCTCGTGTTGGTCGACCAGTGTTTCCAGTAGCAATGTACACACCATCAGGCAGACAAAACAATAGAGTCCGACACCGGGCAGCAACTCCGCCATATCCTTCAATTTCACCACCGACACCAACACGGCCAGCAGAAAGACCTCGGGCATAGCCCACTCGCGCACATGATGATTAAGCCGCAATAGCAGAGAGAGCCACGCCGGTGCCTCGCGCATCTGCAACACCACCCCCACGGTAAACACCAGCCACAAATTGAGAAAAGGCATCACCAGCGCACACACCGCCACCAGCGTCGCCACCTCCCAATAGCCGCTATCGCCCAAGGCCAACACCGCATGGGTCAGCGATACATCGTGACGCATGCCCGCCGTCGACAGGCTTAGCAGCGGCATACCCATCGACACAGGTAGCAATAGCAGGCCGATAGTCGACAGAATGACTGCATGCAGCACACTGTCTGGCCGCCCCTCCTGCAATACATGACCACAGCGCGGGCATTCCGACTGACTGCCCGCCGGTACGGGCAGCGCCTGTAGCAGCGCATCACATTCGGGGCAGGCCGTTGGATGGCTGTCTGTATCACTTGCGGCATTCAAGCGCTTTACCTTCGCATTCACCTGGATAGTCTCGGCACTATAGTTTGTGGCGCGCTGGGTATAAACCATGTGGATTGCGCACCCACCAACCCATGAAGGGCGAATACTTGATCGATCACACCCTTGCACTAAAACTTACTCATGAGTAAGCTACTTGCATGTCAGTAAGTTCCGCTACCCCTTTACCCCGCCGTACCACCCTCAAGGCGGACGAGACTCGCGAGTTAATTCTCAGCGCGGCCGAGTTGCGCTTTGCCGCTGCGGGTTTCTACCCCACGCGCCTGGAAGACATCGCCGATGATGTCGGCATCACCCGCACTGCAGTGATTTACCACTTCCAAGACAAGGAAACCCTCTACAACGCCGTGCTGGAAAAGCTGTTTACCCAACTTAATGATCGCATCAGCCAAGCACTCGACCAGCCGGTAGACCTGCCAGCTCGTATTGAAGCGGCCGTTGAAGCCTGGCTGGACTTTGCCGGTGAGCGCCCCACCTTGATGCGCCTGTTCATGCGCGAAGTGGCCGGTTCCGAAGGCGGCCTGCGCGCCGAAGTGCAGCGTTTTGTCGAGCCGATGTTTGCGCGCCTCATCGCCACGTTGGATGAAGGTCGCCGCAACAACACCTTCCGCGCCATCGACCCCGTGCAGTTCTGGTCCATCCTCGCCGGTGCCTCCATGTTCTTCATTATGGATGCGCCCCTGCTGGCCAACGCCGAAACTATCGCTCGGCTGGACAGCTACAAACAAGAACTCAAACGCGTTGCCCGCCAAATGCTGGGTACGGGAGAAACGGCATGAGCGCCGTCGAAAAATTTGAAGTGTTGTTTTTACCTTCCGGCCAAAAAGGCCAGTTTGCTGTCGGCACACCGCTGCTGACCGCTGCGCGTGAGCTCGGCGTTGGCATCGAATCCATTTGTGGCGGCACTGGCACCTGTGCCAAATGCAAATGTCAGGTGCTCGACGGCACCTTTGATGACGAAGGGCATGAATTGTCGATGGGACACATGGTGACGGCAGCGACACGCCACGGTTTGCGTTCGCGCGAATCGCACGTCTCACCCGTCGGCGTGCACGAAGAAAAAATGGCACGCAAGCATCACTACCAAACCGGGGAGCGCATGAGTTGCCAAACGCGCGTGCTCGGCGATGCTGTGGTTTTTATTCCCGAAGAAGCGCGCGTGCGCGAAGCCATTGTGCGCAAAGCAGCAGGCAAACCCATTGCTGTGCGCAATCCTGTCACGCGCAAATATTTTGTCACCGTGCCTGCACCCACGCTGGAAGATCATCGCGGTGATTGGGAGCGCTTGCGCGACGCGTTGCGCACCGAGCATCAAGTCAACACCATCATTGATTTCTACGCGTTGAAACAATTGAGCGATGTCGCCAAGCCGCAGCGCGCCAAAGTGATGCAGCTCACCGCCACAGTGTGGCAACAACATCCTGATGTACCGGGCGAAGTGGTGCGCATCGAAAATGGCGACACCACTGCGCAGTGGCTGGGCCTTGCTGTCGATCTCGGCACCACTACCATGGCGTCCTATTTGTGCGATATGCACACCGGCGAGACACTGGCCACTGAATCAGTGATGAATCCACAAATTAAAATCGGCGGCGATGATGTGATGAACCGCATTGCCGCCAGTGACAATCCTGAAAAACTGGATCGCATGCAAAAAGCAGTGACCGGCACGCTGTCAGAGCTGGCCGATCGCGTCACGCAATCCATCGGTTTTACCGCTGAAGACATCAGCGAAATTGTGTTGGTCGCCAACACCTGTATGCACCATATTTTTCTCGGGCTCGATCCCGACTCGCTCGGCAAATCACCGTTTAATCCGCGCATTGCACACGCTGTCGATATCAAAGCGCGCGACCTGCAATTAACCAACGTGCTGCCGTCCATCAACATCCATTTATTGGCCAACCAAGCGGGCTTTGTCGGCGCTGACAACACAGCCGTCGCGATCGCACTGGAGCCTTACAACTCGGATGAATTGGTGGCGATTATTGATATCGGCACCAATGGTGAAATTCTGGTCGGCAATCGCGAGCGCATTTATTCCACCTCTTGCCCTACCGGCCCCGCACTTGAAGGTGCCAACATCAAATATGGTGTGCGCGCTGCGCGCGGTGCGATTGAAAAAGTGCGCATCGAAAAAAATTACGATGTGCGCTTCAAAGTGATCGGCAAAGAGGCGTGGAACACGCGATTGGAATCTGCTGATATCGGCGCCATCGGTTTGTGCGGCTCCGCCATCATTGATGCTGTCGGTGAATTGTATAAAGCAGGTATTCTCGCCACCAACGGCAAGTTCAATATGGATATTGTTACGCCGCGTCTGCGGCGCGGTGAAGAAGGCGATCCTGAATTTGTGATCGCATGGGCCGATGAAACGGCTCTCGGCCGCGATATCACCATGACGATTGATGATGTGCGCAATGTGCAGCTGGCCAAAGCGGCTGTCTATTCCGGCATTCAAGTGCTGCTCGACAAACTGGGACGCGATAAACCGGAAAAAGTGATTCTCGCTGGCGCTTTCGGCTCGCATATCGACTTGCGCCGCTCCCTGATGATCGGCTTGTTCCACGATGTCGGCTTTGAAAATATGCACTCGGTCGGCAACGCCGCTGGTGACGGCGCGCGCATGGCACTGATGAACCGCGCTAAACGCGAAGAGGCCGAGCATATCGCGCGCCGCATACACTATGTGGAGCTGACCAACGAATCCGGGTTTGTACCGCACTTTGTCGACGCCACTTTATTGCCCCACAAAAAGCATGCATTCCCCTCACTGGCGCGGTATGGTATCCAACCCGAGCCCGCCACCACGGAACCCAAACGGCGACGCCGCGAACGCAGTGCCGCTTAACTGTAACAACACAATAACCACACGACCCGCAGAGGACCCACCATGGACCAAAACGATATTGCTGAAATTGCCGAATTGATTGCCGATCTCGATGACGAGGCGACTGAGTTGGTACAAGAGTGCCTCGATGCCGGTCTTGATCCTGTCTCCGTGCTGAAAGACGGCGTTGTCAAAGGTTTGGAAAGAATTGGCCAGTTGTTTGAAGCCAAAGAATACTTTCTCGCTGAGCTGATGGTGGGCGGTGAGCTGGCAGAAAACTGCATCAAAATCATCAACCCGCATTTGCCTAAAACTGCTGATGGCGAGCGCCAAGGTTGCGTGGTAATCGGCGCGGTGGCCGGTGACTTGCACGATATCGGCTATGGCTTAGTAGCCAAACAATTGGAGTTGGCCGGCTTTGAAGTGCATCAACTCGGCGTCAATGTAGATGCGATGGCATTTATCAACGCTGCCAAAGAAAAGAAAGCCAACATCATCGGCTTGTCTGCTTTCTTGGTAACTACCATTCCCAACTGCCGCGACGTGGTGAACTACGTGCGCGACATGGGCCTGCAAGACCAATTCAAAGTGGTGATGGGCGGCGCAGAAACCAACCAAGAAAAATCCGACATGATGGGCGCTGATGGTTGGGCACCCAACGCGATGGAAGCGGTAACACTTTGCAAAAATATCATGGCTGCACACTTTGGGAGAGCTGCATAATGGCTGGTAAATTGATGGATATCATGGAGTTTCAAAGCCGCGCTGAGTCTGGCGAGGTTATCGAAAAATCCAGCAAGTTCGACATCAAGTGGTCGCGCGTTCTGCGCAAAGCCGCTGAAGAATTTAATGTTAAGTACACGCCAGACAGCACCGTCATTTCCGACGAAACGGCTGATGGCGTTTTCAACGCAGCGGTGAAATTGCTGTCTGAATGCGGCATTTATCACAACAACACGTTTCGTGTGATCTCGCTGACTGAACAAGAAATTCGCGACACTGCCGAGCACTACCGTTCCAATCCGCACGTTTCAAAATTTGGGCAAGGCGCGGATCGAATCGAATACACCTACCGCAAAGCCTTTGAAAAGAAACTGCCTATCCTCGCTGGCGGCCCTTGCGGTGTAATCGGTGAAGATTGGCACGATCCGTACATCCGCTCCTTCGTCAAAGAAAAAACCAACAAAGCGATGGGCATCACCGGCGGTATCGAAGTGATTCACGGTCACTCCGCCAAAGCCGGCACCTTGTCAGAAATGTACGCTGCACAGTGGGAATGCGCCGAGATTCAGCGCATCTGTCGCGAAGAAGGCCGCCCCGGCATGCACCAAGGTTTGTTGTGCACCGCATCTTCTGCCGCCGCATCGTTTGCCTGTATCGACGATCACAATCCCGATCGCCGCAAAACCTGGAATACCCAGATCGGCATTCACATCATTCCGGAAATGAAAATCGACTGGAACGCATTTGTGATGGCGAAATACTGCCAAGATCGCGGCATCGAACCGTGGAC